>DATJFC010000103.1:0-2800 GCA_035495995.1 Holophagaceae bacterium | reverse complement strand
GGCGATCTTCATCGCTTGCGGCGCGACGAAGGTGCGGCCGTAGCCCACGGTGGTGCCGGCGGGCACGGCCTTCACGCGCGCCACCTCCGCCACCAGCTCCAGCGCGGGCTCGAGGCCCAGGGCGCGGCCCTCGGGCAGATTCGTGAGGCCGTAGAGCACGAGGCCGGGCCGCACATGGGTGTCCTCGCCGCAGAGGCGGCGTAGGATGCCGTCGCTGTTGGCGTGATGGCGCTGGACGGGATGGATGCCCGCGTCCGACAGCATCGCAAGGCAGCCGTCGAAGGCCGCGCGCTGGCGCAGGGCGAAGCGCGTGTCGGGATCATCCGAGGTGGCGAAGTGGCCCATGACGCCTTCGATCCAGGGTGAGAGCGCCTTCAACTTCGGCAGGATCGCGCTCAGTTCGGAGGGCAGCAGGCCGAAGCGTCCCATGCCCGTGTCCAGCTTGAGGTGGAGCTTCACGGGGTGGGCGGGCAGCAGGCGCGCGTAATCCTCCAGATGCTCGGGCCCGACGACGGCGACCTCCAGCCCGTTCGCAGAGGCGAGCGGCAGGGCTTCGGGCCGCAGGCCGCCGAGGATCATGATGGGCAGGCGCACGCCGCCCTCGCGGAGCTCGAGGCCTTCTTCGAGGCTGGACACGGCGAGGCCCGCGGCGCCGCCGGCCTCCAGCGCGCGGCCGATGGGCACGGCGCCGTGGCCGTAGGCGTTGGCCTTCACGACGCCCCAGACGCCCCGGCCCTCGGCCGCGTCGCGGATGCGGACGAGGTTCCGTTTCACCTTTGCGAGATCGATCTCCGCCCGCAGCGCGCGCCCTTCGGGCAGCTGCGGCAGAGGCGCGAGGGACTGATCGGACGGCATGCGTCCAGGCTACCCGGTCTTACTCGGAGAGGCCCTGCTCGGCCAGCCAGCGCTCGGCATCCATGGCGGCCATGCAGCCGCTGCCGGCGGAGGTGATGGCCTGGCGGTAGACATGGTCCTGCACATCGCCCGCGGCGAAGACGCCGGGGATGGGCGTGCGGCTGGTGCCGCCTTCGACCTTCAGGTAGCCGGTCTCGTCCATGGGCAGCTGGCCCTTGAAGAGCTGGGTGTTGGGCTCGTGGCCGATGGCGACGAAGAGGCCCTGGACGGGCATCTCGTGCGCGCCGCCGTCCTTCGTGTCCTTGAGTTTGAGCGCCTTGATCTTCTCGACCTTCTCCCCGAGGGGCGTCGTGATCTCTTCGGTGATGACATCCTCCACGGCGCGGTTCCAGTGGAAGACGATCTTCTCGTTCTTGAAGGCGCGCTCCTGCATGGCCTTGGAGGCGCGCAGGTGGTCGCGGCGGTGGATGAGGTTCACCTTGGTGGCGAACTTGGTGAGGTAGGTGGCCTCTTCGAGCGCGGTGTCGCCGCCGCCCACCACGGCGATCTCCTTGCCGCGGAAGAAGAAGCCGTCGCAGGTGGCGCAGGCGCTGACGCCGCCGCCGCTCATGGAGAGCTGCTTGTCCTTCTCGATGCCCAGCCATTTGGCGGAGGCGCCGGTGGCGATGATGACGGCGTCCGCCGTGTAGTCGCCCTTGTCGGTCTTGAGGCGGAAGGGCCGCTGCTTCAGGTCCGCTTCCAGCACGGTCTCGGGGCGGATCTCGGTGCCGAAGCGGAGCACCTGCTCGCGCATCTCCTCCATGAGCGCCGGGCCCATAATGCCTTCGCGGAAGCCGGGGAAGTTCTCGACCTCGGTGGTGGTGGTGAGCTGGCCGCCAGGCTGGGCGCCTTCGAAGACCAGCGGCTTCAGGTTCGCGCGGCTCGTGTAGAGCGCGGCCGTGTAGCCCGCGGGGCCGGTGCCGATAATCACGACTTTGTGGTGGGAAGCGCTCATCTCGCCCTCAAAGAACAGCCTGCACGAACCTTCGATGCTATCAGGCCAGCCCGCGTTCCCTCAGCAGCGCTTCCGCGGGCGCCACATCCGCGGGCGTGTCCACGCCCAGGGAGAGGTAGGGCGTGTCCGCGACGCCGATGGCCATGCCGGCCGCGAGGGCGCGGAGCTGCTCGAGCATCTCCAGCTTCTCGAGCGCATGGGGGGGCAGGTTCGTGAAGGTGCGCAACGCGTCCGGCCGGTACGCGTAGAGGCCGAGATGCCGCTTGAAGGACTGGAGCTGCGCGGCCTCGGCCCAGGGGCGGAAATCCGGCTCGAAGACCGTCGAGCTGCGGATGTAGGGCAGGGGGCTGCGGCTGAAGTAGAGGGCGCGGCCGGAATCGTCCGTCACGACCTTCACGGCGTTGGGATTGAAGACCTCGTCCCAGTCGGCGAAGGGGCAGGCCGCCGTGCCCATGGGCAGGTCCGGGTGCGCGGTCATGAGCGCGACGACGGAAGCCACGGTGTCCGGATGCATGGCGGGCTCGTCGCCCTGGATGTTGAGCACGCAGTCGTAGCGCTCGCCCCTGGCCTCCAGCACCGCCAGGGCGGCGGCGGTGCGGTCCGTGCCGGAGGGCAGGGCGGCGTCGGTCATCACGGCCTCGCCGCCGAATCCGCGCACGGCCTCGGCGATGCGGGCGTCGTCCGTGGCGACCACGACCTTGTCCACGCCCGCCGCGCGGCTCGCGGCCTCGAAGACGCGCTGGATCATCGGCTTCCCGGCGATGAGCGCGAGGGGCTTTCCGGGAAAGCGCGTGGCGTTGAACCGGGAGGGCAGGACGGCCAGGGTCTTCATACCTCCAGAGTGCCAGATTCCACTACGGAGGCCTGGAAGACACAGCGAAAGGGCTTCTCGCGAACGGCCGCTAAAAACGAACTGCATTCACCGCAAAGGCGCAAAGGGGGCGAGGCAGC
>DATJFC010000102.1:0-8460 GCA_035495995.1 Holophagaceae bacterium | reverse complement strand
GAGGGGTCTCGGTGAGCATCCCCGTCACCGTCGTCGCGCCCGTGACCACGCGCGCGCCGCGCCTTTGGCTGGACGCGGCCACGCTCTCGGCCATCCGCGCCAGGGCCGCGGCGGACACCGCCGCCTGGTCGGCGCTGAAGTCCCGCTGCGACACTTACATCGCGGGGCCTGTGAACCTGCCGGACGGCAACGCCTATCCGGACGCCGGCGTCGGGCAGGGCTACCAGGGCAGCGACTACTACGAGGCGGTGCTGGACCTTGGCCTCGCCTACCAGGCTCTCAAGCTCAGCGACCCCGCCTCCGCCAACGCCTACGGCGCCAAGGGCGTGGAAGTGCTCATGGCCATGTCGGACATGGGTGCCCACGCCCAGCCGCCCTCCACGGACAGCGGCTACGGCATCCGTTTCTATGGCGCGGGCATGGCCCTCGGCTACGACTGGCTCCACGACCTGCTCACCTCCACGCAGCGCCAGCAGGTGCTCACGGCCATGGACAACTGGGTGGCCTTCTTCGAACAGAGCGGCTTCGAGAACGCGATCGCTCCGGGCATCGCGAATCCGCCCAACGGCAACTACTTCGCCGGTTTCTATTCGGCTTCGGCGCTCGCCGCGCTGGCGGCCGAAGGGGAGGACGCGGACGCGCCCGCGCGCTGGACCGACTGGCTGGACCGCATCCACGGCCGCATGGTCGAGCCGGACTACCAGCGCTACATGGCGGGCGGCGGCGCGCCGGAGGGCTGGAACTATTCGCCCTTCGCCACGGAGAACATGATCTACCCCGCGCTCGCGGCGAAGACGGCCAAGGGCCTCGACCTCGTGAACGACGCCGCGCGGCCCTTCGACTTCCCCGATGAGCAGGGCCCCTACCTCATCCACTTCACCTGGCCGAGCCGCCTCACGATGGACGACCGCGGCACGCTCTACAACAGCGACAATCCGGGCGCGACCTCGGTGGGCCTCAGCATGAGCCTGGCCTATCTCCAGGCCGCGCTGGGAGCGCCCTCGGCGCCCTTCGTCCACAAGTACGCCCGCGACGTGAGGGCGCTGCAGGGCGACGACGGTAGCTACGGGCGCTGGATGGATTTCCTCTTCTGGGATGACGCCGCGCCGGAGTCCGATTACACGACCTATCCCCTCTCCTACCTCGCGCAAGGCAACGGCGAGGTGGCCATGCGCTCCTCCTGGGCCACGGACGCCACCTGGTGCTCCTTCCGTTCGGCGCCCTACATCGCCAACGGCGGCGGCGGCCATGAGTACTTCGACCAGGGCGGGCCGGCCATCGTCAGCCAAGGCCACATCCCCTTCCTCGTCAACGCCACGGGCGAGCTGGAGCGCAACACGCCCGGCAAGAACGACGGCGGCACCTGGGACGACCAGATCTACACCGACCTCTTCGGGTCCAAGGTGCGCGACCTCTTCAATGTGTTCTATGTGAAGACCGCCAGCGGCGACTACGGCCAGGCGGCCTACGACCCCACGATCGCGAACACGGCGCTCACCCATTACGAGGATGGCGGCGGCTATGTCCGCATGCGCGGCGAGAAACTGGAGGAGCTCTACCGCCCCGGCGGTCCGGCCAGCGGCGGCGCGGTCTCCGCGTGGACGCGCGATTTCGTGTTCCTGCGGCCCAAGCTCTTCGTCGTCTACGACCGCACGACGGCCTCCACCTCGACGGCGGACCAGTGGATGGCCTGGCACTTCGGCAAGATCCCGGCCGAGGACAGCGGCCCCATCGAGAGCGGGGCCCACCGATGGGATGCCTACTACGGCAGCCAGCTCGCTGGAGTGATGACGACCCTGATGCCGGTCGGCAACGCGACCAAGCTGGTCAACGTGTTCAACAGCGGCAAAGTCTACCGGGTGGAGGTCCGCCCCGGCGCCCCGGCCACGGATCAGCGGTGGCTCACGGTCTTCGACACCGCGTCGACCCTCTCGGACACCGACACCGCGTCCCGCCTCAGCGCGGCTGAGGGCAATGTGAGTTCCGGAGCCGTGCAAGGCGTCCTGCTCCAGGGCCTGAGTTCGAACCATGTGGTGCTCTTCGGCACGGGAGCGGCGGGCGCGACCGTGAACGGGACCATCGCCTTCACCTGCCCTGCCGCGGCCACGGTTGTGGTGATCACCGACCTTCCCCCGGACACCGGATACGCGGTGTCGGCCGCGGCCGCGCCCGGCAACGAGTTCACCATCACCGCCGCGCCGGGCAGCGGCTTCACGACGACGGCCAACGGCACGCTCTACTTGAGCATGAGCGCCACCGGCGCCGTGACCGTGGGACCCTGAAGGCATGACCACGGCCACCTCCCGGCTCGGCGTGCCCCACCTCCACCGGCTCTGGGCCCGCACCGCGGCGTCGCGGGCGGGGAAGAGCCCGGGCCCGAACCTGGAATGGCACCTGGACCAGGTGGTGATCCACGGGCTGGGCGTCGGCCTTGAGCAGGCGGTGCCGTTCCTCATCAAGGAAAACCCGGGTTTCGACGCCTTCGAGCAGTGGATCATCGCCACCGCCGGCGAGCCGTCCCCGGACCAGGTCGCGCGCATCAACGCCGCCGTCGCCGGCGCGCCTTGCCCGGAGGCGACGGAGCGGCGGCTGGCCTCCGTGGATGCGATGGATCCCGTGCTTTCCCCGGAGGACCTCGCGCGCTGGGATTCGGAAGGCGTCGTGATCCTCCACGACGCGGCGCCTCCCGGGGCGGTGAAAGCCGCGGAAGAGGCGCTGTGGGAGCACCTGGGCGCGGACCCGCGGGATCCGGAATCCTGGTACGGCGTCCGCGCGAACGGGATCATGGTGCAGCTCTTCCAGCATCCCGCGCTGGAAGCCGTCCGGCGCTCGCCCCGCATCCACAAGGCCTTCGCGCAGCTGTGGGGGACGGCGGACCTGTGGCCGACCACCGACCGCTGCGGTTTCAATGTGCCTGAGCGTCCCGGCGCGGCGTTCCCCGGCCCGCACCTGCACTGGGATGTGAGCCTGCACCAGCCCATCCCCTTCGGGACCCAAGGCATCCTTTATCTCACGGACACGCCGCCGGAACAGGGCGCGCTGACGGTTGTGCCGGGCTTCCAGCATCGGGCGGCCGCCTGGCTGCAAGGCCTTCCTCAAGGCGCGGATCCCCGGATGCAGGACCTCCATGCGCTCGGCTCACGCCCCATCGGCGGCCGGGCGGGGGACCTGGTGATCTGGCACCAGGCCTTGCCGCACGGCAGCCGGCCCAACCGCGGCGCGCGCCCGAGGCTGGTCCAGTACCTCAACTTCTTCCGCCTGCGGAACGAGCCGCCGGCCCCGTGGATCTGAGCGCGGGGTTCAGGGCTCGTCCGTCCCCTCGTTGACGCCTTCGAAGAGGATGGTGGACAGGTAGCGCTCGCCGGTGTCGGGCAGCATGGCGAGGATGGCCTCGCCGCGCTTCGCCTCGCGCGCGATCTCCAGGGCCGCCGCGAAGGTGCCCCCCGCCGAGATGCCGACGAACAGGCCCTCCTCTTTGGCGAGGCGGCGCGCCGTGTCGCGGGCGACCATCTCATCCACGGGAAGGATGCGGTGGGCGACCTCGCGGTTCAGCACCGAGGGCACGAAGTCCGGCGTCCAGCCCTGGATCTTGTGGGGTTTCCATTCTTCGCCCTTCAGAAGCGACGCGGCTGCGGGCTCGGCCGCGATGATGCGCGTCTCCGGCCGCGCGGCGCGCAGCACTTCGCCGACGCCGGTGAGCGTGCCGCCGGTGCCCCATCCCGTGACGAAGTAGTCCAGGCGGCGCCCCGCGAAATCCGAGAGGATCTCCGGCCCCGTGGTCTGCCGGTGGTAGGCGGGGTTGGCGGGGTTGTCGAACTGCCGCGCGAGGAAGGCGCCGCGCTCCTTCGCGTAGGCTTCCGCGATGCGCACCATGCCGCTGCCGCGCTCGGCGGCGGCGGTGAGGATCACCTTGGCGCCGTAGGCCCGCATGAGCTTGCGCCGCTCGATGGAGAAGGTCTCGGCCATGAAGGCGACGAAGGGGTAGCCCCGCGCGGCGCAGACCATCGCCAGCGCGACGCCCGTGTTGCCGGAAGTGGCCTCCACCACCATCTGCCCCGGCTTCAGCTCGCCCCGGGCTTCGGCGTCGAGGATGATCGCCAGGGCCAGGCGGTCCTTCACCGAGCCGCCGGGATTGAAGGCCTCCACCTTGACGAACATCTCCACGCCCTCCGGCGCGAGGCGGTTGATGCGGACGACGGGCGTGCGGCCGATGGTGTCGGTGATGCTCGAATGGATCATGGCGGGCTCCGGGGAGTGCCGGAAAGTTACCAGCATCGGGCAGGGAGGCATAGCGCGCATCGGAGCTTCGAGAGGTTCGGAGGTATGCTGACCCCGGTTCCCCCATGTCCCTTTCCGCCGGTCTTCGCCTCGGGCCCTATGAGATCGTCGAGCCTCTCGGCGCGGGGGGCATGGGTGAAGTGTGGAAGGCCCGCGACACGCGCCTGGAGCGGTTCGTGGCCGTCAAGGTGCTGCAGGGGGACTGGGCCGCGCAGCCTGGCTGGCTCAGCCGGTTCCGCCTTGAGGCCAAGGCCATCGCGTCCCTCAACCACCCGAACATCCTGGGCATCTTCGACATCGGTTCCGAAGGCCAGCTCCCCTTCGCGGTGATGGAGCTCCTTGAAGGCGAGACGCTGCGGGCGCGCCTCTCCCGCGGGCCTTTGGTTCCGCGCCAGGCCCTGGACCTGGCCCAGCAGATGGCCCATGGCCTCGCGGCAGCCCACGAGAAGGGGCTCATCCACCGCGACCTCAAGCCGGAGAACCTCTGGATCACGCGGGAAGGGCGCCTCAAGATCCTGGACTTCGGATTGGCGAAGCGGCCGGCGGAGGCGGGGATCGAGAGCCCTGACGAAGCGGAGACCCTGGAGATCGGCCATCGCACGGAGGCCGGGCTGGTGCTCGGAACCATCGGGTACATGAGCCCTGAGCAGGCACGGGGCGGGGCCCTGGACCTTCGCAGCGACCTCTTCTCCTTCGGCGCGGTGCTGTGGGAGATGCTCATGGGCCGGAAGGCCTTCGCGCGATCCTCCGCCGCCGACACGCTCGCGGCGATCCTCACCGAGGACCCCCCAAGCCTGGAAGGCGCGTCCACGCCCGTGCCGCCGGGCCTCCAACGCGTGGTGGAGCACTGCCTCGACAAGCACCCCGAGGGCCGCTTCCAATCCGCCCGGGACCTGGCCTTCGCGTTGGAGGCCATCTCCGAGGTTCCGGCGGCGCGGGCCCCGGCAGGCACGCCCTCCCTGGCCGTGCTCCCCTTCGTCAATCTGAGCCAGTCGAAGGACCAGGATTATTTCAGCGACGGCGTCTCCGAGGAGATCATCAACGCGCTCATGAAAGTGGAGGGGCTGCGCGTCGCCGCCCGCACCTCGTCCTTCGCTTTCAAGGGGAAGGACGAGGATGCGCGGCGCATCGGCGCCGCCCTGGGCGTCAAGCACCTGCTGGAGGGCAGCGTGCGCATCGCCGGGGAGAGACTCCGGGTCTCGGCCCAGCTCATCTCCGTGGAAGACGGCTGCCAGCTCTGGTCCGACCGCTTCGACCGCGGCCTCGCGGACATCTTCGAGGTGCAGGACGAGATCGCCCGGGCCATCGCCCAGGCCCTGGAGGTCAAGCTGCTCCATTCCGAAGGGGCCCGGCTCGTTCCCAGCGCCACCGCGGACCCCGAGGCCTACGACCTCTTCCTGCGAGGGCGCGCCTATTACAACCAGCGGCTGGCCTCCAAGGCCATTGAATGCTTTGAGGCCGCCATCGCGCGGGACAGCAAGTTCGCCGAAGCCTACACGGGGCTCGCCGACGCCCGTTCGGTGCAGGGCTACTACGGCGGCGTCCACACGCTGGAGGCTCACGCGAAGGCCCGAGAGGCGGCTGAGATGGCGCGGAGGCTGGATCCCGCCGCCGCGGGGCCTCATGTGTCCATGGCGATCCTGGAGCACTACTACGGCTGGGACTTCCTGAAGGAGGAGGCCGAGCTCGCCGCCGCGATCCGCATCAACCCCAACCTCTCCACCGCCCACTACTGGATGGGCATCCTCTTCAGCTTGAGAGGCATGGAAGGGAAGGCGCTCCCCTTCGCCCAGCGGAGTGTGGAGCTGGATCCGCTGAACCCCAATGCCCTCGTGGGCCTGGGCCTGATCCACTACGGCGCCGGCCGCCACGAGGAGGCCATGGTCTTCTTCAACCGGGCCCATGCGGCGGAACCGGCGGCCCTCCTCCCCATGACCGCCATCGCCCGATGCAGGATCGTCATGGGATCCCCCGAAGCGGCGGTGGAGATGATGGAAGGCTCCATGCAAGGCCCAGGCGGGGCCAGCACCATCGTCCAGGGGCTGATGGCCTGCCTCTACGCCGAGTCGGGCCGCAAGGACGAGGCCAGGCGGATGCTCGCCGCCCTGCGCGACGCGGCGACGCGGGCCTATGTCGCGCCCCTGCACATGGGCTTCGTCGAGGCCCACCTGGGGGACCTGGACGCGGCCTTCGATTCCTTCGAGAAGGCGGTGGACGATCGCAACGCCCTCGCCTGGCACTACCTCCTGTACGACCCCGACATCCATGTGCGGATCCGGGACCATGCCCGCTATCCGGCCCTGGCCCAGCGGTTCGGATGCTGAGCCGGCCTCTTCCCACGGCCACGACATTTCCGTGACAGGCACCTATCCCATTGAAAGCCCACTCCGGGGGTGTAGGACACCTTCCGGAGGAGGAGCCTCATGCGTCCATTCCGATCCGTCCACAGCCTGCTGTTCGCCGCCGCCCTGGTGGGGTCGACTGCCCCCGCCATGGCCGGCGTGTCGCTCTCCTTTTCAGTGTCGATCGCGCCACCGCCGCTGCCGGTCTATGTCCAGCCCGACTGCCCGGGCGACGGCTACATCTGGACGCCGGGCTACTGGGCCTACGGGCCTGACGGTTACTTCTGGGTGCCGGGCACCTGGGTGCTCGCGCCCGAGCCGGGGTATTTGTGGACGCCGGGCTACTGGGGCTGGTCGGACGGCATGTACCTCTTCCATGCCGGCTACTGGGGCCCCCATGTCGGCTTCTACGGAGGCATCAATTACGGCTGCGGCTACGGCGGCAGCGGGTATGAGGGCGGCTACTGGCGGGGCGACCGCTTCTACTACAACCGCGCCGTCAACCAGATGAACGGCGCTCGCGTGACGAACGTGTACAACCGGACGGTCGTGAACACGACGATCAACCGCGTCAGCTACAACGGTGGCTCCGGCGGCGTCGCGTCGCGGCCGACGACGGAAGAGCGGCAGGCCGAGTCCGAGCGCCACCTGGAGCCCACTTCCGCCCAGTCGCGGCACATCGAAGCCGCGGGCCAGAACCGGCAGCTCCTGGCCTCGGTGAACCGGGGCAAGCCCGCCTTCGCGGCCACCGCCCGCCCGGGCGATTTCCGGAACGCCGTCCCGGCCCGCGCCGCGGGTGGCCGCGTCGATCCGCCCGCGTCCCGGTCTCGCCCCGAAACGGATTCCGCCCGCCCGCGTCCCGCGCCGATGACCGAGCGCATGCCGCCGCAGCCCGTCCGCGAGCGCGAGGCGCCCGAGACGCGCCCACGCCCCGCGCAGCAGGAGCAGCGGCAGGAGCAGCGGATGGAACAGCGGCAGGAACAGCGGCAGGAACAGCGCGCACCGCGGCCCGCTCAGCGCGAGCCCCGGGAACATGAGCGGGAGGAGCACGGCCGCTGAGCATCACCGTCCGAGCGCGGGCGGCCTTCTCGCCGCTCGCGCCCTGGCCCGGCGGCCAGACCGGCCGACCCGCCTTCCGTTCCGTTCGGCGGCCTGAATGCCCCCCCGCGCGCGCGGCGCCTCCCCGGACCTCAAGATGGACAGGGAGGCGGTTCCATGGGCGCGCGATTCTGGATCAAACGGTTCCTCGCGGTGTACGCGACCGCGTTCCTGATCCTCGCGATCTCCGAGTGGATCAAGGGCCATGGCTGGCGCGGCGGCCGGGTCTTCAGCGCGGAGTGGGCGCTGATCACGGCCAGCGTCTTCATCGGCACGCGGCTCTACTACTCGAGCCAGGGCGTCGCCTGCGCCATCTGCAAGGACACGCCGGAGTGAGGCGGGGTGCTTCCCTTTCACGGAGATAACGCCGTGCGGGTAGGACGAACTGCGCTCAGCGGTTCCGCGCCCTAGGGGCGCTCCACTTCCCGCCCCAGCGGCGGTCGGATCAGTTGTCTCGTATTTTTCCAGGTTAAATTAAGTAAATATGTTAATTCCCGTGATTGAAGCCTCTAATTCGAATGGCGGGGGCCGGTTTCTTGAGTATGTTCGGACCCGTCTCCTCTCATGAGACCGAGGCGTCAGGGATGCGAACCCAACTTTTCGACCAGAGCATCGTCGGAACGCCGGAGGACGCCCTCGATTTCATCGGCAACATCCTGGAGTCCTCCACCGAGTACTCGGTCATCGGCAAGGACCTTCACGGCAAGATCCTCCTCTGGAATGAGGGCGCGCGGCGCCTCCC
>DATJFC010000101.1:0-6524 GCA_035495995.1 Holophagaceae bacterium | reverse complement strand
CTTCTAGGAGCTCCCATGCGCCGTTCCGCCTTCCTCTTCTTCTCCGCCGCCCTGGCCCTGCCGGCCGTGGCCCAGCAACCTTCGGCGATCATCGACAAGTTCGCCGTCATCTCCATCAATGAAGTCATCGGCCAGAGCGGGCACTGCCGCAAGATGTTCGCGGCCGTCGAAGTGCTCGGCAAGCAGTGGCAGGAGAGGCTGCAGGCCAAGGGCCAGGAGCTCCAGTCCAAGCAGCAGCAGCTCCAGGCCTCCGGCCTTTCCGAAGACGGCAAGGACCTCCTCCAGAAGCAGATCCGGGACCTCCAGATCGACGGCCAGAAGATGCAGGAGGATGCCAAGGCCGAGGTGGAGCGCGCCCAGCAGAAGGCCCAGGACCAGCTGAACCAGGACGTGCTCCCCATTGTCCGCGAAGTCGCCGGCGAGAAGGGTATCGGCACCGTGCTGGCGTACCAGCCCGGCCTCTTCGCCGTGGCCGACGAGAAGGCCATCGTCGCTTTCAGCGACGAGGTCGCCAAGCGCGTCGACGCCAAGTTCCCCGCTGACGCGGGCTACAAGGCTCCTGGCGCCCCCGCCACGGCGCCCGCGCCCAAGCCCGCCGGCAAGAAGTAAACGCCGTCCCGCTTTCCGAGGGCCCCGAAAGGGGCCCTCGGCGTTTCAGGAGCGGCCCGTGGAGCCGTAGCCGCCCCCGCCCCGGAGCGTGGCGCCGAGCGCGTCGAGATGGTCCACAGGCTCCCAGTCCGCGCGGGTCACGGGCGCGAGGATGAACTGGGCGATGCGCTCTCCGCGCCTCAAGTCGAAGGAGGCGGTGCCGTGGTTGATGAGCAGCACGGCCACTTCGCCGCGGTAGTCCGCGTCGATGGTGCCGGGCGCGTTGAGCACCGTGATGCCGTGCTTCAGCGCGAGGCCCGACCGCGGGCGCACCTGCCCTTCGCAGCCTTCGGGGATGGCCATGGTGAGGCCCGTGGGCACGAGGCGCCGCTGACCCGGCGCGAGGCTCCAGGTCTCGCCTTCGGGGATCGCCGCGCGGAGGTCCATGCCCGCCGCGTGCGCCGTGGCGTAGGCGGGCAGCTCGAGCCCCTCGCCGTGGGGAAGGATGTGGACGGGGACTTTCATCATGGATGACTCCAAACTGCGTAACGCGAAGACGCAAAGGCGCCAGGAATCAAAGGTTGTTCACGACTCGACGGATGCCGTCCTTCACCTGCGGAACGCCGAAGTTCACAAGCAGCCCCAGCTTCATGCTCGTCACCCGCAAATGGGTGAGCATTTGGGCCTCGAAGACCTGGGAATGTTGAGAGGTCGCCTTGCATTCCACGATCAGCTTGCCCTCGACGACGAGGTCTAATCTAAGCGGCACGCCCAGCGTGCGCCCCCGGTAGATCACCGGGCATTCTCTTTGGCGTTCGACTTTCAGGCTACGGGACTCGAGCTCCCAGGCCAGAGCCTCTTCGTAAACTGCCTCCAGAAACCCGCAACCGCCCAGGCCGTGGTGGACGGCGATGGCTGCGTCCACCACGGCCTGGGCGATCTCGTTCTCGTGAATGGGGATCTCCTTCGCGCCTTCGCGTCTTGGCGGCTTGGCGGCTTCGCGTTATGCGGTGCTTTCCTTCACGAGCTGGCCGCAGGCGGCCTGCACATCGCGACCGCGCGAGCGGCGCACGGTCACGAAGCAGCCCTGCTCCTTCAACCGGTCGCTGAAGGCCTGGATGCGGTCCTCCTGCGGCTCGTGGAAGGAGGAATGAGCGTGCTCGTTCATGGGGATGAGATTCACGACATGCTTGTGGCGCAGCTCCCCGAGCCAGGCGGCGAGGCGCTCCGCGTCCGCGTCCGTGTCGTTGACGCCGGCCAGCAGCACGAACTCGAAGGTGAACTTCTCGTTGGGGCGCAGGCCCCAGGCGTCCAGGGCCGCGCGCAGGCGCGCCAGGTTCCAGGCGCGGTTCACCGGCATGGTCTTGCTGCGCATCTCGTCCGTCGTCGCGTTGAGGCTCAACGCCAGCAAGGGGCGGGGCGTGAGCTTGGACAGCTTCTCGATGCCGCTCACGAGGCCCGAGGTGGACACGGTGATGCGCGAGGCGGCCAGGTCCATGCCGCGCGGATCGCACATGACGCGGATGGCCTGGTGCAGGTTGGCGAGGTTGTGCAGCGGCTCGCCCATGCCCATGAAGACCAGGTTGAGCTGGCTGGGGCGCTCGGGGCCGAGCTCGCTCATCAGCCGCAGCACCTGCCCGACGATCTCGCCCGCCTGCAGGTTGCGGCGGATGCCCATGGCCCCCGTGGCGCAGAAGGTGCAGCCCATGGCGCAGCCCACCTGGCTGGAGATGCAGAAGGTGACGCGCGGGTTCCGCACGCGGCGTGGCATGTGCACGGCCTCGATGCGCTGTCCGTCGGCGAGGCCCAGCACGAGTTTGGTGGAGCCGTCGCTGGAAGCGTGCCGCTCGAGGATCTCCGGCAGGTGCAGGTCCGCGTGATCCGCGAGCCAGGCGGAGGCGCCCTTGCCGAGGTCCGGCGCGCCGCCCTTCCAGGTCCAGGTGCGCTGCAGGCGGCCGAAGAGATGATCCCCGCCGATGGGCGCGTCCATCGCCGCGAGCGATTCCGGCAGCAGGCCCCAGGCCGAGGGCCGGCCCGCCGCTTCCGGCGCGGGCTTCTCCCAGGGATAGGCGAGCGGTCCGGTCATGAGGAAAGGGGCCGTGAGGCCCCCTTCCATTCTAGCTCAGGCGGCGGCCTCCGCCGGTTTCGGGGCCTTGGGCAGCACGAGGAAATTCCCCGCCAGGCAGAGCCCCGCGCCGAGAGCCAGGGTCCACTCCCAGTGGAGGTTCTCGAAAAGCGTGGACAGGACCAGCGCCACGATGGGGATCGCCACCATCGCGTAGCCCGCGCGGCCGGCGCCGATGCGGCCGATGAGGGTGAGGTAGGCGCCGAAGGCGAGCACCGATCCGAAAAGGGACAGGAAGGCCAGGGAGCCTAAGTAGCGCGCGGAGAGGTCCAAGGTGAAGGGCCGCCCCGCGACGAGGCAGTAGAGCGCCACAAAGCCCGCGCCGTAGAGCATGCCGAAGGCGTTGCCCTGCATCACGGGGATGCCGCCGCGCTGGTTCCGCTGGGAGAGCAGATTGCTGAGGCTGGAGATCACCGTCGCCGCGATGGCGAAGAGGAAGCCCGCGCGGAACGAGGCCCCGCCGCCGAAGGAGGCCCGGGGCAGGCAGACGAGGGCCACGCCGGCGATCCCGACGGCGGTGCCGAACAGGGCGCCCATCCGCACGGGCGTCCGGAAGAAGACCCGCGCGCCGAGGAGGTTGAGCACCGCCAGCAGCGAGAAGATCACGGCCATCAGCCCCGAGGGGATGCGCTGCTCCGCCAGGTACACGAGGACATAGTTCGCGCCGAACATGAGCGCGCCCTGCAGGGCGATCCAGCCGTGCTGCGCGGGCGCGAAGCGCATCCTCATCCGCCGCGCGAGGCACCACCCCATCAGGATCGCCGCCGCGAGCGCGAAGCGGTAGGCCACGGAGACCTCCGGCGCCACCTTCCCGTACTGGAAGGTGATGGCCAGCCAGGTGGAGCCCCAGATGAGCACGGAGGTGAGGTAGAGCGAGAGGTTGCTCATGGCTTCAATCCTTGCGCGGTTGGGCGAGCGCCAGCAGCAGCGCGCAGGCGGAGGCCGTGAACACCGAGTAGTCCAGCGGCTCCTTGGGCCCGAAGGAGATCGCCATGGCGAGGCCGAAGACCGCCAGCAGGGCCGCGCTGCCGAGGGCGGTCCACTTCGGCTTGAAGTTGAGGATGAGCGCCACGCCGAAGGCGAACTCCGCGATCGTCGCCGACCAGGCGAGGAAGGGGATGGAGGCCTTCGGCATGAAGGCGTTCACCTGCGCCGTGTAGGCCTCGAAATGCGCGAAGTCGCCGTAGCCCACGCCCTTGCCCCAGAGCCCGAAGCGCGAGGCGATGCCCGAAAGGAAGGCCGCGCCCAGGGCGAGGCGCGCGTAGAGGAAGGCGATCCGTTGAAACCGTTCCGTGCTCGTCATGCCTGCCTCGCCAGTTCCGCGTGTTCCGCGATGAAGGTTTCGTAATCGCCCGGGGTCCAGCCCTGGCGCAGGCGCTCCCAGCCATTGTGGATGGGCGTCCAGCCGAGGTGCGCGTAGTAGTCCTTGGCCAGGGGCGCGGCCTGCAGCACCCAGTGGATGCCTTCGTGGATGCCCATGGCGAGGTCGAGGAGCCCGCGCCCGATGCCGGCGCTCTTCTGGTAGTCCGGATGCACGGCCAGGTCGCAGATGTAGCCGTCGTAGACGAAGTCGGTCCAGCCGCGCAGCACGCCCACCAGGCGCTCCTCGTCATAGGCGGTGATCACGAGGTTGGCTGATGCGAACATGGCCGCGATGCGCGCGGGGTGGTGGATGGGGCGCCGCAGCGGCGCCGCGGCGAAGAGGGCCCGGATGGCGTCCCCATCCGGCCTCCGGTCGTCGTGGAAGGTGATCATGCCTGCTCCGGGAGGTCGAGGCGGAAGCCCACGCCGAGGCGGTTCCAGCCGTTGATGGTGATGACGGCGAAGGTGAGCGCGACGATCTGCGCCTCGCCGTAGTGCGCCTTCAGCGCCTCGAAGGGCGCGTCCATGTCGGGGTGGTGGGTGAGCTTCGTCAGGGCCTCGGCCCAGGCCAGCGCGGCCTGTTCCGCGGGCGTGAAGAGGTCCGTCTCCCGCCAGGCGCCGAGCACGGCGAGCCGCCGCGGCGATTCCTTCCGTTTGAGCAGGTCGGCGCTGTGCATGTCCATGCAGTAGGCGCAGCCGTTCAGCTGGGAGACGCGGAGATCCAGGAGGTCCAGCAGCTTCGGATCCAGACCGGCTTCGCGGGACTTCTTCCAGAGGGCGAGCTGGGCCTCGTAGAGGGCGGGGGCGATGGCTTCGGGCAGGGCGGACAGGCGCATGGGGTTCTCCTCCGGCATCCAGAATGGCGGGCCATGGTCTAGATAAAAGGTCCAGTTTTGAAATAACCTTTAGACCATGCCGCGCCCCTGGTCCTTCCCCGTCGCGCTCGATCCGGGCTCCGGCGAGCCGCTGACGCTCCAGATCTCGCGGGCCGTCACCTCCGACATCCGTCGCGGCCGCCTGAAGGCCGGGGCCCTGCTGCCGGGCTCGCGGACCCTCGCGGCGACCCTGGGTGTCCACCGCAACACGGTGCTGGCCGCCTACCGGGAGCTCGAAGCCGAAGGCTGGATCGAGCCGGGCGCGCGCAGCACGCGGGTGGCGGAGAACCTGCCTGCGCGCCCGGCGCGGAGCCTGGCGGCGCGGACGACGCCCGGCTTCGAGCTGGAGCCCTTCTCGCCTCTGCTCTGCGTGCCGCTGGCGCCGAAGGGGACGCTCTCCCTGGGCGGAGGCTTCCCGGACGGGCGCCTCGTGCCCACGGATCTGCTGGCCCGCGCCCTGCGCCGCGCGCTGAAGGCCAAGGCCGCGCCCCTCGACTACGGCGACCCCCAGGGCGATGGCCGCTTCCGCGCGGCGCTCAGCCTCATGCTCGGCGAGATGCGCGGCCTCGCCAGCCGCCCGGAAGAGATCCTCGCCACCTCCGGCAGCCAGATGGGCATCGACCTCATCGCGCGCGCCCTCCTGCGCCCCGGCGACGCGGTCGCGGTGGAGGATCCGGGCTATCCCCGCGCCTGGGCCGCGCTGAGGGCCGCGGGCGCGGAGCTGGAGCCCGTGAAGGTGGATGCCCATGGGCTCGATGTGGACGCGCTGGAAGCCATTCTCGCGCGGCGGACCCTGCGGGCCATCTACACGACGCCGCACCATCAATACCCCTCCATGGCGACCCTGTCCGCGCCGCGGCGGATGCGGCTGCTGGAGCTGGCGCGCCGCCACCGCATCGCGATCATCGAGGACGACTACGATTTCGAATTCCACTACGATGGCCGCCCGGTGCTGCCCCTCGCCAGCGCCGACACCGCGGGCGTCGTGATCTACCTCGGCACGCTGTCGAAGGTGCTGGCGCCGGGCCTGCGCCTCGGCTTCATCGCCGGGCCGGAGGCGCTGGTGCAGGCCCTCGCCGCGCGCCGCTCCATCATGGACTACCAGGGCAACCAGGCCTTCGAGCGCGCCGTCGCGGAGCTGATGGAGGACGGCCTCCTCCAGCGCCATGTGCGCCGCATGCGCCGCGTGTGCCAGGAGCGGCGCGATGTGCTCATCGAGGCGCTGGAGCGCCGTCTCGGATCGCGCCTCTCCTTCGACCGCCCCACGGGAGGCATGAGCCTCTGGGCGAAGGCGGAGGAGGTGCCGCTGCCTCGCTGGGCCGCGCGCTGCCGCGAGCAGGGCGTGGCCTTCCACTGGGGCGCGGCCTTCGATTTCCGCCAGCGGCCCATCCCCTACCTGCGCCTGGGATTCGCGGCCCTCGACCCGGCGGAGTTGAAGGAAGCCGTGCGCCGCATGGCGGCGGCGCTACCCTAGGGCATCTCCCGGAGTGACCATGCGCCGCGCCCTCTTCGCCCTCGGCCTCATCTCTTCTCTGGCGGCGCAGGATCACGCGGTCGCCCTGAAGGCCGCGCGG
>DATJFC010000100.1:0-6528 GCA_035495995.1 Holophagaceae bacterium | reverse complement strand
CCCGCGGGGAGAAGGTGCTCATCGAGACCCTGGTGGACCTGGCCTGCGGCAAGCCGATGGTGGAGCCGTTCAAGCCTTAGCGGGCTCCAGATTCCCCCTACCCAGCGTCAAGTTGTCACGGGCTTGTCGCGGGCGCACACTGGGCCTTCCTCAGGGAGGACGCCATGTCCCAGGCCGTCGAAGACCAGATCAAGACCGCGAACGGAGCGCCGGCGCCGGACGGCGGCAAACTGAGCGAGGAGCAGTCGCGCCAGGTCGCCGAAGACGCGCGCGAGGCGGAGTGGCAGGCGCCCAGCTTCCTGAAGGAGGTCTTCAACGGCAATTTCAACCTGAAGATCCTCACCACCGTGCCGGCGCAAAAGCCCGAGCGGCCCGAGTTCAAAGTCTTCTTCGACAAGCTCCGCGCCTTCATGGAGACGCAGGTCGACAGCGACAAGATCGACCGCGACGGCCAGTATCCCCCCGAGGTCGTGAAGGGCCTCGCCGAGCTGGGCTGCTTCGGCATGAAGATCCCCAAGGAGTACGGCGGCCTGGGCATGAGCCAGTTCGAGTACGGCCAGGTGATGGAGCTCATCGGCACCCAGGACGCCAATGTGCTCGCGCTGCTCTCCGCCCACCAGAGCATCGGCGTGCCCAACCCCCTCATCCACTTCGGCACCGAGGAGCAGAAGCGGAAATACCTGCCCCGCATCGCCAAGGGCGCCGTGTCCGCCTTCGCGCTCACCGAATCCGAAGTCGGCTCCGATCCCGCCAATGTCCACACGACGCTCACCCGCACGCCCGAGGGCGACTTCATCCTCGACGGCGAGAAGCTCTGGTGCACCAACGGCACCATCGCCGAGCTCTTCGTCGTGATGGCCAAGCATCCCGACACCAAGAAGATCTCCGCCGTCATCGTGGAGAAGGAGTGGGCGGGGGTGGAGGTCGTGACCCGCTGCCACTTCATGGGCCTGCGCGCCCTGGAGAACGGCATCATCCGCTTCAGCCAGGTGAAGGTGCCCAAGGAGAATGTCCTCGGGCCGGAAGGCAAGGGCCTGAAGCTCGCCCTCGTCACGCTGAACACGGGCCGCCTCTCCATCCCCAGCGGCGTCATGGGCGCGGGCAAGCGCTTCACGCAGGTGGTGCGCGCCTGGGGCTCCAAGCGCTACCAGTGGGGCCAGGTGGTGGGCAAGCACGAGGCCGTGGGCCACATGATCGCGGACATCGCCTCCACGACCTACGCCATCGAGGCCATGGCCAAGCTCTGCAACCGCATGGCGGACACCGGCGGCCGCGACATCCGACTGGAAGCCGCCATGGCCAAGCTCTGGACGACGACCGAGGGCTGGAAGATGGTGGACGACACCCTCCAGATCCGCGGCGGGCGCGGCTACGAGACCGCCGACAGCCTGCGCCATCGCGGCGATCCGGCCATCCCCATCGAGCGCATCATGCGCGACTTCCGCATCAACCTCATCTTCGAGGGCTCTTCCGAGATCATGCGGCTCTTCATCGCCCGCGAGGCCGTGGACACGCACATGTCGCTGGCCTGGCCGGTTGTGAATCCCAAGTCCACCATGGGCCAGCGCCTTGGCGCCCTGCCCAAGGTCGGCCTCTTCTACGCGTGGTGGTACCCCACCCGCTGGTTCGGGCTCATGACGCCCTTCAAGCACCACGCCTACGGATCCCTCGGCAAGCACATGCGGACGGCCGAGCGGCTCACGCGCCGCCTGAGCCGCGGCATCTTCCACAAGATGGCCATGAACGGCCCCAAGCTGGAGCGCAAGCAGGTGACGCTGTTCCGCGCCGTGGACATCGGCGCCGACATCTTCGCCATGGTCTCGGCCGTCATCCACGCCGACAACCTGAAGAAGGCCGGCGCCGCCAACGCCGCCGACGCCGCGCTGCTGGCGGACCTCTTCTGCCGCAACACCGAGCGCCGCATCCGCCGCAACTTCAAGGCGCTGGGCTCCAACGACGACAACCTGAAGGTGAAGGTCTCCCGCGCCGTGCTGGACGGCCGCTTCAAGTGGATGGAATCCGAACTGCTCGCCAGCCCCGAGATCGACAAATTGGACCACTCGGATCACGCGTAAGAGCTAGGTACACAGAGCTCGAAGAGGAAACAGAGGGCGCAGAGGAAAAACTCTGCGCCCTCTGTGCATCGCGGCCTGGATGCGAGACCCTCTTCCCATGCCCATCAGAGCCTCATTGCTGCTTTGCGCCCTGTCCACGCAGGCGCCGGCGGACCCAGGACTGGCGTTGATCCGGGCCGCGAGGACGCAGATCGGCGTCACGCTCCACTACGACAGCCGCTACCAGCGGATCCCCTATCCGGGTGGCGATGTCCCGTTGGACCGCGGCGTCTGCACGGATGTGGTGATCCGCGCCTACCGGGTGCTCGGCGTGGACCTTCAGGCTCTGGTCCACGAAGACATGCTGCGCGCCTGGAGTGAGTACCCGAAGGATTGGGGGATGAAGGGCCCCGACTCAAACATCGACCACCGCCGCGTGCCGAACCTGGCCACCTTTTTCCGGCGCCACGGCCAAACGCTGGCCACTGGCGCGGACCCCAGGCTCTATCGGCCCGGCGACATCGTCACTTGGCGGCTCTCCTCGGGCGTGCCCCATATCGGCATCGTGTCGGACCAACGCTCGGCCGCCGGGACACCGCTGATGATCCACAACATCGGCTACGGCACGGAACAAGACGATGTGCTGTTCGACTTCACCATCACAGGCCACTTCAGGTACGGCGTGGATCGGAACTAGCAGAACCACGCGGAGCTTCCCTTCAGCGCCCTCGGCGCAGTTCCGCGCCTTCCGCGACCAGCGATATCCTGGTCCTTTCCCGACGAGCCCATGACCGATCGCGCCTCTTTCCGCTCCGCCCTCACCCTGCCCGTCCTCGTGGGCGCGCTGGGCTATTTCGTCGACATCTTCGACCTGCTGCTCTTCCCCATCATCAAGACGCCGAGCCTTCAGGCCCTGGGCGTTCCGGCGGCGCAGCAGCTGGAGGTGGGCCTGCGCCTGATGAACTGGCAGATGACCGGGCTGCTCCTGGGCGGCATCCTCTGGGGCGTGCTCGGCGACAAGCGCGGCCGGCGCTCGGTGCTCTTCGGCAGCATCGCGCTCTACTCGCTCGCGAACATCACCAACGCCTTCGCGCACAGCGTCGAGGCCTACGCGGCCTGCCGCTTCCTGGCGGGGCTCGGCCTCGCGGGCGAGCTGGGCGCGGCCGTGACGCTGGTGGGCGAGGCGCTTCCGAAGGAGGCGCGCGGCTACGGCTCCTCCATCGTGGCGGGCGTGGGCATCTTCGGCGCCGTGGTGGCGGGCGCCGTGGGCAAGGTCTTCACGCTGCACTGGCCCGGCGCGGGATGGTCCTACGCCTACCTCACCGGCGGCGCCCTGGGCCTGCTGTTGCTGGGTCTCCGCATGGGCCTGAAGGAGAGCCGTCTCTTCGAGGAAGTGCGTGACCAGTCGGTGTCCAAGGGCAACTTCTTCCTGCTGTTCACCTCCGCGGACCGCTTCTTCCGATTCCTCCGCTGCATCCTCGCGGGCCTGCCGGTCTGGTTCGTCGTGGGCATCCTCGTCGTGAACGCGGAAAGTTTCGCGCCCGCGCTGGGCGTTCGCGGGACGGTGGAGAACGGCATGGCCGTGGCCTGGTGCTACGCGGGCGGCGCCCTGGGCGATCTGCTCGCGGGCGCCGTGAGCCAGGCCTTCCGCAGCCGCCGCAAGGCCATCGCCGCCTACCTCGCGATGGCGACGGCGGGCATCCTCGCCTTCCTGCTGCAACGGGGCTTCAGCAGCACGGCCTTCTACGGCCTCTGCGCCTGCCTCGGCTTCTCCTTCGGCTACTGGGCGCTGCTCGTCACGGTGGCCAGCGAGCAGTTCGGCACGAACCTGCGGGCGACGGTGACGACGACCGTGCCCAACTTCATCCGCGGCTCGCTACCGCCCATGGCCTTCGCCTTCCTCGCCTTCAAGGGCCGCATCGGGTTGCTGCCCGCCGCGTCCTTGGTGGGCGCGGCCGTCCTGCTCCTCGCCGCGCTCTCTGTGGCCCGCATGGAGGAGAGCTTCGGCCGCGACCTGGATTTCCTCGAAGAGGCCTAGGGCTTCGGGATCCAGCCGATCATGCGCGCCACGCCGTAAAGGAGCACGGCGATGGCCAGACTCCAGACCATCCACTGCCGCAGGCGCGGGAAGGGCCTGCCCATGAGGGCCCAGAGGCTCGCCACCAGCAGCGCCACGAAGAAGAAGGGGCCGAAGGCGTGGTAATGGAAGGCGAGGCCCAGCTGTCCATGCGCGGTGGCGGCGAAGGAGCGGGTGATGCCGCAGGTGGGGCACGGCAGGCCCGTCATCGCCTGGAAGCCGCACATCTCCGGCAGGCCCTGCCAGAACGAGGGGCCGAACCCGGCGCTGAGGGCCACGACCCCGAGGCCGATGGCCCCGAGGATCTTCTCGGCGACGCGCGGCACGCGGGCATTTTGAGACAGGCTCTTAACGCTTGAGGGGGAGTCCATGCTCGTCCTTGAGGGAACCCACGGCGATGAGGATCACATCAATGATATGCCACACGCCGCAGCCGCCGAGGGTGACAAGCTTGAGGATGCCCAGGCCTACATGGCCGAGGTAGAAGCGGTCCACGCCGAAGGTGCCGAGGAAGACGCTGAGCAGCAGGGCCACCATCCAGTCGCGGCTGGAGAAGAGGCCGGGGGTGTCGTCGGCGTTGAACCAGGCGCCACCCTCGCGGCGCAGCAGGGTGCGGCCCTGGATCTGGCCCGCGCGCACCATGGCCTGCAGGTCGCCGAAGGAGTAGGGGCCCTCTTCCCGGCCCATGCGCTGGATGTAGAAGCTGTTGGCGGTGTCGTTCATGGCGTGCCTCCGGACCTGCTTACGGAACGATGGGCGGGGCGTTCACCGGTGGCGGGCCGGAAATCGGCGAACGGCGGCGGGGCGTCGGCGATTACAGGAACGCGGCGTCCGCGCCGCCATCGATGGGGAGGACCGCGCCCGTGGTCCAGGCGCTTTCATCCGACAGCAGATGCAGGGCCAGGGCCGCGACCTCCTCAGGGCGCCCCAGCCGCCGCAGAGGGTTCACGAGGGACAACTTCGCGAGATCCCGGACGGGATCGGCGCTGGAGGCCAGCCTCGCGTCCACCATCGCCGTGTGGACCGGGCCCGGCGCGAGGGCGTTGCAACGGATGGCGCGCGGCGCCCATTCCAGCGCCAGCACCTTCGCCAGCATGTGGAGGCCCGCCTTCGCCACCGAGTAGGCCGCCGAGCCGGGGATGGCGCGGAGCCCGATGTTCGACCCGACGAGCACGACGGAGGCGCCTTCCGCGAGCTTCGGCCCCAGGTGGTGGCAAAGCAGCCAGGGGCCGCGGAGGTTCGAAGCGATCATGCGGTCGAAGTCCACGGCGGGCGTGGACTCCACGCTGCCCGTCACCAGCTCCCCGGCGCAGAGCAGCAGGCCGTGGAGCGGCGGGCAGTCCTCCGCGAAGGCCGCCACCGCCCCGTCGTCCGAATGGTCCAGCACCGCGAACCGCGCGTCCGGCAGCGTCTCGCGCAACGCCTCGGCGCGACGGCCCAGGAGGATCAGCTCCGCGCCCTGGTCCGCCAGCGCCCTCGCGCCCGCGCGCCCGATCCCGCTGCCGGCGCCGGAGACGAGGAGGCGCTTGCCGGCGAAGGCCATCAGCCCTCCGGCAGCTTGTAGGAGCCGGAAGGCGTGCGCATGGGCGCCACCACGCCGCCGCTGATGGCCCAGGTGAGGGCCTGGTCGGGCGTCACATCCACGGGCTGGACGCTGGTGGCGGGCACCATCACCACATACCCGCTGGTGGGGTTCGGCGCGGTGGGGATGTAGACGGCGACCATGTCCTCGCCGCCCTGGATCGCCCATGAGCAGTCCCGCCGCGCGATGAATCCCAGGGTGCGCGATCCTGGATGCGGCCACTCCACGAGCACGACTTCCTTGAAGCCGCCGCCCTGCCCGCCCTGCCCGCTCTGGATGGCGTTGATGAGCTGCTTCGTGGCGCCGTAGATGCCCTTCACGACCGGCACGTTCAGCATCACCTCATCGAGCCACGCCAGCATCTGGCGCCCGACGAAGTTGCCCACCAGGGCGCCCACGACGCCCAGGAGCAGCACCGTCGTCACCGCCGAAAGGATGGCCAGCGCCCAGAAGGGCGGATCGCCGAGCCCCATGTGGCGGCTCAGCCAGGTGAAGGGCGCCTGGTAGATGCCCACCAGGAACCCGAAGACGCCCCGGAGGATCCAAAGCGTCACCATCAGCGGCAGGACGGTGAGCAGGCCCGCGATGATCCAGCGGCGGATCACAGGTCCTCCTTGCCCGTGAGGCGGCCTTCGCCGCTGAGCAGGCTGGGGCCTACCGCTTTCCAGAAGGCGCGGAAGTAGGAGATGGCGCTCCAGATGGCGAGCATCACCGCCACCCACAGCAGCAGCACGCCCAGCCCCCAGAAGAAGCTGTAGGGGTACCGGATGGTGATGAAGTGGAGGAAGACGGGCTTCTTCGTCCAGGCGTAAGCC
>DATJFC010000099.1:0-7470 GCA_035495995.1 Holophagaceae bacterium | reverse complement strand
CATCCTCGTCTGCCTGGCCATCGTCCGCCCCTGGAACGAGCCCAATCCCCGCGTGAAGCTGGGCATGCAGTTCGTGGGCGGCAACGACATGACCGTGCGCTTCTCGCCCCCGGTGCCGCCGGAATCCGTGCGCCAGGCCCTCGCGCGGGCCGGCTTCTCCGACGCCTCCGTGGTCCCCTACGCCGAGACCAAGGCGGGCTACCAGGACTTCGCCGTGAAGGTCCGCGCCCGCAAGACCGGGGACCAGCAGGACAGCACCAAGCAGTCCGCGGAGCTGCGGGACATCTTCCGCAAACTCGACCAGGCCGGCGCCGGCAGCACCCTGCCCAGCCTCAACCTGGAGGGCGCCGCCACGCTCACCGACCGCCTCGCGGCGGAGAACCCGATGCAGGCGAAGGGCGACCCCGACGCCATCCGCAAGTCCTACGAGCCGCTGGCCTCCCTCGTGTCCAGCACCCGCGCCAACCTGCCCGGGGGGCTCTACAAGGACTTCAGCCAACTGCCGGGCTCCCTGCCCTCCGCCGTGCGCGACGCCATCGCCAAGGACTACCGCCCTGGCGGCATCGTGCTGACCAAGGACGAGAGCTTCTCGCCCAGCATCTCCGGCGAATGGACCGCCAAGACCCTGAAGGCCGTGCTCATCGCCAGCCTCGCGATCCTCGTCTACATCATGTTCCGCTTCACGCTGAGCTTCGCCATCGGAGGCATCGTCTCCCTGATCCACGATGTGCTCATGGCCCTCGCGCTCTTCGCGGTATTCGGCTACGAGTTCAACGTGCCCGTGGTGGCGAGCTTCCTCACGCTGATGGGCTACTCCATGTCCGACACCATCGTCGTGTTCGACCGGATCCGCGAGAACAGCCGCAAGCCCGAGTACAAGCGCAGGACGATTTCGGAGCTGGTGAACGACTCCATCAACCAGACCTTGAGCCGGACCATCCTCACCTCCATGTCCGTGCTCTTCGTGTCCGTGTGCCTCTGGCAGTTCGGAGGCCCGGCGCTCCACGACCTGGCCTTCCCGCTGGTCATCGGCGTCATCACCGGCACCTACAGCTCCATCTACATCGCGAGCCCCATGGTCGTGTACTGGGAGAAGTGGTTCCCCAACAAGGAGAACCTCAAGCAGAAGCATGCGTAAAGCAGGCTGGAGGCCGGGGGCCGGAGGCTGGAGGCGTTGTCTCGGGCCTGCGGCCCTCGGCCTGCTCCTCGCCTGCGGCGGCGGCGAAGTCACGAAGACGCTGCCCAGTGGCCACGCCTTCCGCATCCTCCGCGGCGGGCAGGTGCGCTTCTCCGACGGTTCCACCGCCGCGATGGTCGTCTACGAGACGGAGCGGCGCCCGGACGACCTGAAGGGCATCCGCGCCGAGGCCGGGGAGCTCTGGGACGCCTACCACGCCGACATCGAACGCACGGGCGCGACCACCGCCATCATCCAGGCCAACCAGCCCAAGCACATCCTGCTGCTCCAGAAAGGCGGCGTCATCGCGGGCTTCACCTGGGAGAAGCAGGCGGACGGGAGCTGGAAGCCGAAGGGCTAGTTCAGCCTTCCCAGCTCACCCAGCCGGCCCGGCCGGGGATTTCGCGGCGCGTGACCGCCTTCGCCGGCGGATCCGCGGCCTTCAACTCCGGCAGCCAGTCCGCGTGGGTGCGGGCTTCGACGCCGCGCTCGTTGAGGCCGCCGAGGAAGGCGTCGAAGGCCTCCGCCAGCGCGCCCCCCTCGACCTCGGTGTGGAGAGCGTAGACGTTCAGGGCGTCCTCGCGCACGAGGTCCCAGATCTCGCGGTTCACCTGGTCCGGCGTGCGGCCGTCCAGGCCCAGCAGCTCGTCCAGGGTCGGCAGCGTCGTGGGCACCTGGAGCGTCTTCAACGCCCGGCCGTTCACGATGGGGTAGAACGGCGCCGAGCCGCGGCAGTCGCCGGCGTAGTCGAGGCCGTAGGCTTCCTGGATCTCAAGCGTCGCGTCGTTGCAGCGCCAAGCCGGGCTCACGGCGCCCTTCGCTTGGATGCCGAACACGGCCGCGAAGGCCTCGTGCGCCTGCGCGAACCAGGCTTCCAGCCACTTCCGCGACTTGCGGTCGAGCAGGTCGTGGTACTGCACATGGTCCCAAGCGTGGATGCCGACTTCATGGCCGGCCTCCCGGGCGAGCCGCATCTCGGCGGCGGCGCGCTTCCAGATGGTGGGGGCTGGCAGGATCGTGCCGTACATCATCGTCTTCAGGCCGTAGAGCTTGCCCGCGTTGGTGCGCCGCATCTTCGCGAGGAATCCCTTCCGGAACACGCGGCGGAGGGCCTTGCCTGAATTGTCGGGACCCAATGAGAAATAGAAGCTCGCCCGCATGCCGCGCTTGTCCAGCATGCGCAGCAGGGCCGGGATCCCCTTGAGGGACCCTTCGAGCGTGTCCACATCCACGCGGAGGGAGATCGCTTTCATCGGCCCGCCCCGCCTACATGCCCGAGGCGAGGCGCGTGGCGAGGCTTGGATGCAGCCCCGCGGCGAGGATGGCCTTGGCCTCCGCGTCCCAGTCGTAGTCCAGGCGGTGGAGGCGGATGCGGTTGCGGCGCATGTCGCAGGTCATGAAGGAGGCGCGGTTGTCCCGGTCCCGGGGCTGGCCCACCGAACCGGGATTCGCGAGGTAGCGGCAGCCGTAACGCAGCGGCATCCAGGTCTCGGGCTCCATGTCGACCCAATGGAGGGTGTGCGAGGCCTCGTCCAGCTCCCAGCAGCCCGGAAGGTGGGTGTGGCCGAAGAAGCAGAGCGGCCCCTCGAAGCTTTCGAAGGCTTCCGCCACTTCCCGGGAGCCAAGCAGGTAGGTGTCCTCGTCGGCCGGAGAACCATGGGACACGAGGTAGCCACCCTCGACCTCGAGCGGCCCTTCGGGCATGTCCAGCAGGGCCCGGCGCAGGTCGTCCCGCAAGCGGTTGTGCGTCCACTCCGCCGATTGCCGGGCGGGGCCGTTGAAGCCGTCCATCTCGCGGCCGCTGGAGCAGACCCGGTCGTGGTTGCCCCGCACCAGGACGCGCGGGCGCAGCCGCAGGACGCGGTCCAGGACCTGGTTGGGATGGGGCCCGTAGCCCACGAGGTCGCCCAGGGACACGAAACGCCGGATGCCCCGCCGCCGCGCGAAGCGCAGCATGGCGCGCATGGCGTGCAGGTTGGCGTGGAGGTCCGAGAAGATCAGATCCATGGCAGGTGTCCCAGTGTGGCACGATGCCCGGCTCAGGGCGCCAGGATCGCCTGGGCCACTTCGGCGGCGCTCCGGCCGAAGGGCAGGACGCAGTCCAGCTCGGCCCAGCGCGGGAGGCGCGCCCGGTGCCGGGCCATGAACGCGTCCCGGTCCTGAGCCAGGGGTCGGTCGGGATCTGAGGCCACCCGCGTCCAGCAGCGTCCGGGCGGTTCCGCCAGCCAAACGGCGCGGAAGGCGGATGCGGCGGCAGCGGCGCGCACCGCCGCCGTCTCCCAGGCCCCGCCGCCGAGCGCGATGATCGCGGGGGAAGCCAGGAGCGGCGCGAGGTAGCGCGCTTCCAGGGCCCGGAAGGCCGCCTCCCCGTCGCGAATGAAAATCTCAGGAATCGAACGACCCTCGAACCGCGCGATCTCCGCGTCCAGATCGTGCAGAGGAAGCCCCGCCCCCTCCGCCAGCAGCGCCGCGAGGGCGCTCTTCCCGGCGCCGCTGGAGCCCGCGATCAGGAGTCCGCCGCGCAGATCGACGGGCCGCGCGCGCCAGCGGGCCCGCTGCACGGCCCAGCCCAGCGCGGCCGGGTCCTCCGCGCGCGCCACCTCGCCGATCATCGCGAGGCTTTCGGCGCCGGCTTCGAAACAAGCCTGCGCGTCCTCAGCGCGCAGGCCCCCAATGGCGACGGGCGCGACACCTTTCGCGCGCAGGCCTGCGGAACCGGCGCGAAGGCCTTCGAGCCCGATGGGCGGCTCATGGTCCGCCTTCGTGCCTGTGGCGCGGAAAGGGCCTACGCCCGCGTGATCCGCGGGCGGCGCGGCGGCGGCCCACTCCCGCGCCGAATGCGTGGAGGCGCCGAAACGCAGCGTCTCCAGCCCCGGCAACCGCGCGGCTTCAGCCTGAGGCAGGTCGCCCTGCCCCAGGTGCAGCCCCCAGGGCGTGAGGCCCTCCGCGGCGGCCAGCACCGCGAGGTCCGCGCGGTCGTTGACGCAGATGAGGGGCCATCCGCCGTTTTCCCGCGACGCCATGAGCGCCGCGCGCAGCTGCTCCCACTGGGCCTTGGCCTCCAGTGGCTTGCCGCGGAATTGGACGAGCGGAAACCCGGCGCCGCCAAGACGCGCGACCTGCTCCGCCAGCGCCAGGGGAGCGGCGGCGTCCGTGATGGGGTAGATCGGCGGCAGGGGACGCATCAGGCGCGGTCAGCGGGCGGCTGGAGCCTCGAAATCCGAATCGGGGATGGCCGGATTCACCTGCGCTTCGCTCAGCTGGATGATCTGGGCGCTGTGGGAGAACTTCTGCCCCATCTGCACGCGGAAGGCCATGGGCACGCCCTCCACCACGCGGAAATCGGAGAAGCGCAACACCTCGGTCCTGCGCCCTTCCGGCGTGTCCACGTCGCGCTCCCGCTGGAACTCAAGGAACATTTCCGCATCCACCCAATGCAGGCTGGTGGCGCCGTCCTTCTCCGTCACCTTGACCTGGTAGGTGTCGCGCCCCGCCCACATCAGGCGGCCGGCGAGTTCCGCGCGCGCGCCGCGGGCCTGCAGGTCCACGAGCTCCCCGTCGAAGGTGCCTCGCGATTCGGCCTGGAGCTCCGCGGCAGTGAAGGGGCGCAGGATGCCGTTCGTGGAGGGGTCAGAGATCCAGCCTTTCGTGCCGTCGAAGATGCGGAGGTAGATCACGCCCTCGGCCCTGGCCTCGAAACGGCTCTTGCCGGGCCTCGCCTCTTCGATCGTCAAAGGAAGGACGAGGCCTTGGGCGGTCTGCAAGGTGCCCTTGAGCCGCAGCGCGTGGATGGCGTGGAGCTTGTCGGCCCCGCCCATCGCCTGGAGGTGGCGGGAGAGGATGGCGTCCACGCTCTGGGCGCCGAGGGTGGCGGCGACCAATGACGCGCACAGCGGCACGAGGGCACGGCGCAGGGATCGGTTCATGCGGCTTCCTCCACTCGGCATCGCTCCGCGATACGCGAGGCCGCGCCGTGCGTCGCCACGGCAACGCGATTCAGCGAGCGTCGCAGGGATCCCGCGTGGTTCATGCGGCTTCCTCCTCCGCGAACTGGAGCCTGACGAGCTTGGCGTAGTGCCCGTCCTGGGCCAGCAGCTCGTCGTGGGTGCCCCGCTCGATGAGGCGGCCCTGGTCCATGACCCAGATCTCATCCGCATCCTTGATGGTGCTGAGGCGGTGGGCGATGGTGAAGGTCGTGAGGCGGTGGCTCACGCGCTCGATGACCTCCTGGATCTTGTGCTCGGTCTCGCTGTCGATGTTGGCCGTCGCCTCGTCCAGCAGGAGGATCTCG
Organism: Holophagaceae bacterium; assembly: GCA_035495995.1. Classification (GTDB taxonomy): domain Bacteria; phylum Acidobacteriota; class Holophagae; order Holophagales; family Holophagaceae; genus JAFDVN01. The sequence continues at coordinate 2,002 of DATJFC010000099.1, read as the reverse complement.
GGGTCCTGGTAGAGCATGCGGGCGAAGGCGAGGAGCTGCCGCTCGCCGGCGCTGAGCTTCTGGCCGCGGTCGCCCACTTGGGTCTCCAGCCCCTGAGGCAGGCGCGAGACGAGGTCGTGGAGCTGGCTCTGCACGAGCACATCCGCCAGGCGGGATTCGTCCAGCGGCCGGTCCAGCACGATGTTCTCCCGGAGGGTGCCGCTGAAGACGAACACATCCTGCAGGACGAGTCCGAAGAGCCTGCGCAGATCCTTCAGGGACAGTTCCCGAGCGTCCACGCCGTCCACGGTGATGCGTCCGCGGCTGACATCGTAGAAACGCATGAGCAGGTTGATGAGGGTGCTCTTGCCCGCGCCGGTGTGGCCCACCACGGCGACGCGGCTCCCCTTCGGGATCGCCCCGCTGAGCCCGCGCACCACTTCGCGCCCGCCCGCGTCATAGGCGAAGGAGACTTCCTCCAGCCTGACTTCGCGCTCGAAGGCCCGGGCCTGAGGCGCGCCCGCCTCCTGGATGGCCTCGGCGTTGTCCAGCAGGCGGAAGACGCGGTCGCTGCTGGCGAGCGCCGTCTGCATGACATTGTACTTCTCCGCCAGCTCCCGGATGGGCCGGAAGAAGCGGCCCGTGAGCTGGATGAAGGCGAAGAGCAGCGCGAAGTCCACGACGCCCAGCCGGAGCTTCACGCCCGCGTACCAGATGATGGCCGCCAGGGTCGCGGAGGTGATGAACTCCACCACGGGGAAGAAGACCGCGTAGGCGAAGATCGTGCGCAGGAAGGCGTCCAGGTAGCTGTCGTTCAGCTCCCTGAACCGCCCGCCGCTTCGGGCTTCCTGGGCGTTCACCTGCACCAGCTGCATGCCGCTGAGCTGCTCCTGGAGGTAGGCGTTGATGGCGGCGTAGCGCCCTTGGGTCTCCCGGTAGGCCTCGCCCGCGTGGCGCCGGAAGATCTCGGTGGCCACGAGGAGCGGCGGGACGACGCCGAAGGCGACGAGGGCCATGCCGGCGTTCTTGCTGAACATCCAGATGACGATGGCGAGGAGGGAGAGGGCGTCCCCGACGATCGCGACGATGCCCGACGCGAACATGTCGTTGAGGTTCTGCACGTCGCTCGTCACGCGCGTCATGAGGCGGCCCACCGGATTGTGGTGGAAGAAGTGCGTGGACCGGCTCATGAGGTGGGAGAAGAGCTGCCGCCGCAGGTCCAGCATGGCCTTCTGCCCGATCCAGGCCAGGAGCCAGAAGCGGCTGAAGGTGACGACCATGCCGGCCACCAGGGCGCCGACGAAGAGCAGCACCAGCGGCTCCATCCCGCGCACGGAATCGAGCTTGGTGAACTGGTTGATCATGCGGACCGTCAGCTCCGCCGGCACGACCTCCAGGCAGGCGCCGACGGCCATGAGCGTGAACAGCAGGACCAGCTGCCGCGTGTAGGGCCTGAGGTAGCCCACCAGCCGCCACAGCAGCGCTTGCCGGAGCGGTTTCTCCGTGTTGTCGGAATGGAAGAAGCCTTCGGCAGCCTGCGACATCGCGGCCATTCTCGCATGGCGCCCGCCATGGGATCATGAGCATTCACCGGATCACCCATGCGCCTCGCCACATCGCCCGGATTCCCCACGGAAGTCTTCGTCCAGGAGGCCCCGTCCGCGGATCTCCTGCCTGAAGGGCCCTGGGCGCTGGTGGGCGACGCGGCCGTCCGGGAGGCCTGGCGCGACGCGGGCATGCCTGAGCCTCCCTGCGCCGTCTGGGAGCGCGTGGACGAGTCCCGCAAACGCCTGGAGACGGTCCTGCCCTGGCTTGAGGACTGGTCGAGGGTGCCGCTCCACCGCGACGCCACCGTCGTCGCCGTGGGCGGCGGCGTGCTCACGGATCTCGCGGGCCTGGGCGCCGCGCTCTACATGCGCGGCATCGCCTGGCAGGCCTGGCCCACCACGGTGCTCTCCATGGCCGACGCCGGCCTCGGCGGAAAGACCGGAGCGGACCTGCCCACGGGCAAGAACCTCGTGGG
>DATJFC010000098.1:0-5390 GCA_035495995.1 Holophagaceae bacterium | reverse complement strand
AGGTTTGGGAGAAAAGCAGCCCTGACAGTAGGATTTCACATCGAGAGGTCCCATGAACACCCTTCTCCGTTTTCTCTTTTCCGCGATCGGTCTCCTCGTCGCCGCGTTCTTCGTGCCCGGCGTCCATGGCGGGCCCTTCCTGGAACTGCTCGTCGTCGCGGTGATCCTCGGCGCGCTGAACGCGACGCTGGGGCTGCTGCTGAAGTTCATCGCCTTCCTGCCGAACTTCTGCACCTTCGGCTGCCTGGGGCTCTTCATCAACGGCCTCGTCTTCTGGGCGGCAGGCGCGCTGTCCTCGGACCTGGGCCTGCACTTCCGCGTGAACGGTTTCTGGGCGGGCTTCTGGGGCGCGCTCGTCTCCAGCTTCGTCGCCGGCCTCCTCGGCTGGATCTTCCTGCCCAAGAAGGACAAGGGCGGCCGCGGCGACGGGCCCCGCAAAGTGAAAGTGATCAACCCCTAAGAAGGTTGAACCGCGAAGGCGCGAAGAACGCCAAGAAAAGCGGAAGTGCATATCAACTGTGATGAACGCTGATGCACGCTGATGAGGACCCGTCAGCGTGCATCAGCGTTCATCACAGTTGGTTTTATTTTTCTTCGCGTCTCTGCGGTGAAACACCTTTTCCGTTTCATCCGTTTGTCGGTCTTGGGGTTGCAAAAAACAGATGCATCGCGGCGCACAAAACCCCTAAGCTTTTAGGTCTATCTCAGACCTTCCAGCAGGAGCAACCATGCTCACCCGGCTCCGCGTTTCGGCGCTTTCCGTCTCCCTCGTCCTGTCGGCCCTCGTCGGCTGCGGCGGCGGATCCAGCTCCTCCGCTTCGCCCTCGGCGCAGCCTTCCCAGGTGAGCATCGCCATCACGCCGGAGCAGACGCTGCAGACGGTGCTGAAGCCGCAAACCTTCCGGGCGGCGGTGAAGGGGGCCACGGATCAGGCCGTGACCTGGTCGGTGGTGAGTGGCGGCGGCAGCATCGACGCCACGACGGGCCTCTACCTCGCCGGACCGGTGCCGGGGCCGGCCATCGTCAAGGCCACCTCGGTGGCCCACCCTTCCGTCTCCGCGACGCAGGCGGTGACGCTCGTGGCCGCGCCCACCATCGGCGGCTTCACGACCGATTTGGCCCTCATCCCTTACGGCGGCAGCGCGAACCTCACGCCCACCTTCATCACGGACGGCACGGCGGTGGTCTCGCCAAGCATCAGCGGCGGCGCCATCACGAGCGGCTCGGTCTACCCCGTGTCGCCCACGGCCATCACCTCCTACACGCTGACGGTGACGAACTCCGCGGGGACCAGCGTCGCCGCGGCGGTGACGGTGAATGTGCAGACGGCTCAAGTGAGCATCGCTCCGGCGGCGGTGACGCTCACGGCGAGCACCCAGCAGAAGTTCAGCGCCATCGTGGGCGGCGCGGTGAACACGGGCGTCACCTGGTCCGTCACCGGCGGCGCCGTCAACGGCACGGGCACCTACACGGCGCCCGCCACGCCCGGCGACTACGCCGTGGTGGCCACCAGCTCGGCGGACCCGAGCAAGTCCGTGCTGGCCGCCGTGCATGTGGTCGCGGCGCCCAATATCAGCGTCCTGACCGCCTCCCAGTGGACCATTTCCCAGGGCCACGGCACGATCCTCAACTACACCTTCAGCGGCGGCACGGGCGTCATCGACCAGGGCGTGGGCACGGTCGTGAGCACGGGCACGAGCAATGTGGCGCCGAGTTCCACGGAGAAGTACACGCTCACCGTCACCAACGCCGCCGGCGCCAGCGTGAGCAGCTGGGCCACCATCACGGTGGTCCCGCCGCCCGTCGCGGACATCAGCTTCGGCGCGGGCGTTCCGGCTGGGGGCTCGGTGCTGAGCGAGACCTCAGGGCTCACGGCCTCGGTGCCGGCCCAGGATGGATGCACCTACGCGTGGACGGCTTCGGGTTCGCACGGGAACATCACCGCGGGCGCCACCACCAGCACGGCGACCTTCCAGACCCTGGTGGGCGATGGGAGCCTCCCGATCTCCTGCACCGTCACCAACGCGGCCGGGGATTCGGCCACCTCGACGGTGCCGCTCTATGTGCAGCGCCACTGGCGGAGCATGCAGAGCGGCCCGGCGACGCCCTTTCCGCTGCCGGATGGGATGGTCGTGCTGAAGATGGCCGTGGACGACAACTCGACCTTGTGGATGGCCTGGAACGGCGTGAACGCCTCCGGCACCACCTACGGCATCTACGCCGCCAAGCGCCTGAGCTACGGCTCCGGAGGCACGGCCGTGAGGCTCGACACGACTTCGATCAGTTCGGCCAGCGCTCTGGGTTCGGCCTCCATCGCCTCCGACAACCACGGGCACGCCATGGCCGTCTGGAAGCAGGACACCGGGACCGGCCCGCAGGTCTGGTCGAGCCACTACAACGGGTCCGCCTGGGGCTCGCCGGTCCGGGTGGACGCGGGCGGCACCACGGACGGGGCCACCAACCCCGCTGTCGGCATGGATGGGGCCGGCAACGCCGTCGCGATCTGGGACGAGGCGCCCATCGCCTCACCCACCAGCTACAAGCTGATGGCCAGCCGTTTCAACGGGAGCGCCTGGCAGACGCCGGCGCAGATCGACGGCACGGGCGGTTCCTCCACCTACTGCGTGGCGGGGGACCACTCTCTCTCCGTGGACGCCTCAGGCGGCGCCCTCGTGGGCTTCATGCTCGCCTACGGCGACGGCGAATTCCCGGGCTACGCGGCGTTCAACGGGTCCTCCTGGGCCTCGAACTCGTTCGTCGGAGCCGGCTCCCACATCGCCACCGCTTTCGGCTCGGGCCATTCGGTCCTCGCGGCGGCCAACGGCAGCGGGTTCGGGATGCTGGCCTTCACCGCCGAGAGCAGCGGAAACCTCGCCGTCTACACGCAGGTGATGTCCCTGAACGCCACCTCCTCCAGCGAGGGTCCGGTCCTGGCGCTGATCGGAAGCGGGAGCAAGCAGCCCTTCCTGACCAGCCTGAACTACCTCGGAACGGGCGCGGCGACCCTGGCGGGAGGCTGGCAGGACGGGACCCTCTTCGTCGCCCAGCGGGCCCTGCCCATCGAGATCTGGACGACGCTCACGGACCCTTCTCCCTCCAGCCCTTCGGGACCGCACAACTACGCCGCCAGCGCCGGCACGACGGGGACGGGCACCATCCCGATGTTCTGGCTCAACAACGACAGCGGGCAGGTGCTGGCCACCAGCTTCGACGGGGGCCTCGGCGCCTGGACCCCGCTGACGGCCCTCACCCCGGGGACGGGATACAACTACTGGTATCTCGCCTCCGCCGTCTCGCCCAACCACTCGGTGACGGTCTTCGGCGGGCTGTTCTCCGACGCGAATGGCGAGCACATCTTCACGGACGAGTTCCGCTGAGGGGACTGCCTACTCCGCCATCCAGAAGAACACGGCCGTGAGCCTCCGGTCCTTGGGCTCGCGGCCGAAGTAGCGCGTCGCGCTGTGGACGAGGGCGGCCTTGTAGACGACGAGGCGGTTGAATCGGTTCTCCAGCTCCATCTCCGGCGCCCAGGCTTCCAGGGGCATCTTGCCCGTGCCGAGCGCGTCCACGAGGTTCGTCGCCGGGGGCTGCACCATGTTGCCGCCGAGCTTGCCGTCCCGCAGGCGCAGCCGGAAGAAGGTGGTGCCCGTCGCTTCGGGCGGCTTGGGGTTCAGGTAGATCACGGCCGCGTAGCGGCAGAGCTTGAGGCTGTCCGTGTGGGGCCGCGGCCCGCTCTCGTCCTTGCCCACGAGCTGGAAGCAGTTGTGGTTCAGCGTGGCGCCCTCGGGCGTGCTCCCCTGCCAGAGCCGTTTCGAGCCGGTAGCCTTCCGGACGAAGGCTTCGATGGGCTCCAGCTCCTCCGGCGTCAGCGCGATCAGCGCGCGCATGCCGGGCCAGGGCTCCTGCTTGTGCGGGAAGCCGTAGATCCAGTCCTCCCGCGCGAAGGCGCGCGCGATGACGGCCTCCGGATCCTTCAACGCGCCGTCGAGGATCCAGTAGTCGCGGCCCTCCTGGGGCTTGCGGTAGAGGAGCGGCGTGGGAGGCATGGAATAACGGTAGCAAGGAAGGTCGAACCGCGAAGGCGCGAAGAACGCGAAGAAATGAAAGCTTTTCTCTGCGCCCTCTGCGTCTCCGCGGTGAATCCCGCTACGCTTTCCCCAACCTCATGAAGACCGCCCGCAGCCTCCTCATCCTGCTCACCGCCATCAACCTGGTGAACTACATCGACCGCTCGGTGGTGGCGGCGGTGCTGGACCCGCTGGGGAAGGGGCTCTCGCTCGACAACGCGCAGCTGGGCAGCCTCACCTTCGTCTTCCTCATCGTCTACATGGTCGCCGCGCCCATCTTCGGCGTGCTGGCGGACAAATACCACAGGCCCCGGCTCGTGGCGGCGGGCGTGGCGCTCTGGAGCCTGGCCACGGCGGGCGCGGCCCTGGTGCACAGCTACCATGGCCTGCTCTTCACCCGCTCGCTCGTGGGCGTGGGCGAGGCGGCCTACGCGGTGATGGGCCCGGCGCTGCTGGCGGATTCCTTTCCCGAAGACGAGCGGGCGTCGAAGTTCACCTGGTTCTACATGGCGCTGCCCGTCGGCTACGCGCTGGGTTACGCCGTGGGGGGCGCGCTGGCGGAGCATTTCGGATGGCGCTCCGCCTTCACGGTCGTCGGCTTGCCGGGGTTGATCTTCGCGGGGTGGATGGCCGCGCAGCCGGACCCCGTGCGGGGCGGCTTCGACACGCTGAAGGACACGGTGAAGGGCGAGCCCTTCTTCCAGCGACTTGGCGCCATCTTCAAGAACCGCATCTGGGTGGCCTGCACGGTGAGCTATGTGGCCTACACCTTCGCGATGGGCTCGCTCAGCGTGTGGGCGCCGACGCTGCTGGTGCGCCGCTTCGACGCGACCCTGTCCCAGGCCGGGCGGAGCTTCGGCATCATCGTGCTCATCACCGGTTTCGCGGGGACTTTCCTGGGCGGCCTGCTCACGACGAAATGGCAGAAGCGCTTCCCCGACGCGGGCCCCTGGATCAGCGGGCTCACGCTGCTGGCCGCGGTGCCCCTTGTGGTGTGGAGCCTCCGGAGCGGCAATCTCAACCTCGTCTACGGCCTCTTCTTCGGGGCGCTGCTGCTGCTCTTCGTGAACACGAGCCCCGTGAACGCGCTCACGGTGAGCTGCCTGCCCGCCAGCGTGCGCGCCACGGGCACGGCGGTGAACGTGTTCTTCATCCACCTGCTGGGGGACGCCATCAGCCCCACGCTCATCGGCGCGCGGACGGACGCCCTGCAGCGCGCGGGCGTGGATCCTGGCCTCGCGCTGGCCAAGGGCATGATGCTCGTCGTGCCCGCGCTGGTGGTGTCGGGTGCCGCCCTGTGGTTCGCGCGCGGCTGGCGGCCCG
>DATJFC010000097.1:0-3465 GCA_035495995.1 Holophagaceae bacterium | reverse complement strand
CCGATGGGGAGGACTGGACGCGCACACAGCTTTTCGGCGCCTGGCAGGCGGACATGGACCTGCCCTATGATCCGCGTTGAATAGGGCGCGGACGGAATTCGTTGCGCCAGGCGCAAGGCGCGATAGGTTGGTTCAGGAATTCTACTGACAACCATGTTCCGGACCCTGGCCGCGCGCCTCATGCTCCACGCGCTCCTGATCTTCCCGCTCACGGCGGCGGCCCCAGCTCCGCCTTCCCATACCCCCGGCCGCTTCAGCTTCCGCGGCTACGGGATCCAGGACGGCCTCGGCAACCTGGCGGTCCTGGCGCTGCACCAGGACAGCACGGGCTTCCTCTGGGTCGGAACGGAGGATGGCCTCTACAGGTATGACGGGCAGGAATTCCAGATGTTCGGCACGGCGGACGGCCTTCCTTCCAGCTACGTCACCGACATCGTGGAAAGCGGGACCGGCCGCCTCTGGGCCGGCACCTTCGCCGGCCTGGCCGTGCGCGAGGGCGGGCGTTTCGTGGCCGTGGGCCCTGGAGGCGGCCTGCCGGCCGAGCCTGTCCAGGACCTCACGGTCGGCGGGGGCGGCGAGGTGGTCGTCGCGCTGCCCAGCGGGATCTACCAGGAGCAGGGCCCCGACCTTCCCCTGTTCAAGCCGCTCCCGGCCTGGCCCGGCGGGCAGGCGACCGCCACCGGCGCGGGGTCCAGCGATTCGAGCATCTACGCGGCCTCCTTCGACGGGCGCGAGGCCCGAGTCTTCGCCTTCAAGAATGGAAGCTGGGAGGCCTTGGAAGGGGCTCCGGGTTTCGGTTCGGAACGCATCGACGCCCTCGAGCCCGATGGCCACGGGACGCTCTGGGCGCGGGACGCGCACCACCTTTGGACCCTGCGGCCCGGGGCGGCGCGCTTCGAGGCCGTCGAATCCGTGCCTTTGGCCATCAGCGCGCGGGCGCTCCTGCGGGTGAACGCGGATGGAAGCCTTTATGTCCCTACGGATGAGGGACTCTGGATCTACGCGCAGAACCGGTGGACCGTCCTCGATCAGCACGCGGGCCTCGCGTCCGTGCGGACCCGCGACGCGCTGAAGGACCGCGAAGGCTCCCTTTGGGTGGGCGGGCAGGGTCTCAGCCGCCTCCTGGGCCGGGGCCTCTGGCGCGCCTACACGCCCGAGGACGGCCTGCCGGACGGGGTGGTCTGGACCATCTTCCGCGGAAAGGACGGGACGCTCTATTGCGGCACCGACCGCGGCCTCGCGAAGGCGGGGCCCCAGGGCTGGGAACCCATACCGGCCACATCGGGCCAGGTGATCCGCACCGCGGTGGAGGCGCCCGACGGGACCTTCTTCCTGGGCTCGCTGCCGGCCCGCGTGCTGCATTGGAACCCCCGCTCCGGGCGGGTGGACGCTGTCTACGGCCCTGAGTCGGGCCTGCACGGGAAGCGGCTCTTCCGCCTGCTGCTGGATCCCGCCGGGACCCTGTGGGCCTCCACGGAGGACGCGGGCCTCTTCCGCGCCGACGCGCGCGGGAAGGGGCTCCGCTTCGAGCACGTGGACCTGCCGGGCGGCAAGCCCGCGGAATACGTGAACGGCCTCACCCTCGGCCGTTCCGGCCGCATCTACGCCAGCGGAGAGAAGGGCCTCGCGGTGCTGGACCACGGGCAGTGGCGGCGCTACACCAAGGCCGACGGCCTGAAGAGCAGCTTCGTCGCCTACGCGCTCGAGCTGCGCAACGGCGAGGTGCTCGTGGGCTACTTCGAGTCCTCGGGCCTCAGCCGCATGAAGCCGGGCCCCGACGGGACGCTGCGGGCGGTGCCGCCTTCGCCCATCGAGGAATCCCTGGAGCGGGAGAAGGTCTACATGCTCGGCGAGGACGGCCAAGGCCGCTCCTGGGTCGGCACGGGCCGCGGCGTCTTCGTGCTCAGCGATGGCGGAGTGCAGCACTTCGGGCTGCGGGACGGCCTCGTGAGCGAGGACATCGACAACATGGCCTTCCTCGGCGACCCGGGCGGCGATGTGTGGGTGGGCACCAGCGGAGGCCTCGCCCGCTTCGACGCCAAGGCCTACCAGGGCGCGCCGCAGCCGCCGGCCACGGTGTTCCTCACCTGCGGCTTCGGCGGCAAGGGCGTGGACCCCGCGGGCGGCGCGCCCCGGGTCCCCTACCGGCAGAACACGCTGGAGGCGCGCTTCGCAGGCCTCAGCTTCGTCGCCGAGCGGTCCATCCAGTACCAGGTGCGCCTCGACGGCCTGGAATCCGAATGGCATGTGTCCGAGTCCCAGGAGGCGCGCTATCCCGCCCTCGCCCCCGGCAGCTACACGCTCCTCGTCCGGTCCCGCAGCCTGCCAGGCGAATGGGGGCCGGCGGCCTCCTTCTCCTTCTCCGTGCTGCCGGCCTGGTGGCAGACCTGGTGGTTCCGGACCCTCGTGGCCCTGGCCGCGGCGGGCCTCGTGCTCGCCCTCATCCGCTGGCGCTTCGCGGCGCTGAGGCGCCACAACCAGGAGCTGGAGGCGCTGGTGCACCAGCGCACCGAGGAGCTCGAGAGCGCCAACGACGCGCTGCGCACCCAGAGCCTCACCGACTCGCTCACGGGCCTGAAGAACCGCCGCTACCTCGGCGTCTGCATGCCCGAGGACGTGGCCCAGGTGCGCCGCGTCCACCGCGAGCTGAAGGCCAAGCGCCGCGAGCGCCTCCACGAGAACGTGGACCTCGCCTTCATCATGGTGGACCTGGACCACTTCAAGGAGGTCAACGACACCTACGGCCATGCCGCCGGGGACCATGTGCTCCAGCAGGTGGCGGAGATCCTCCAAGGCGCGACGCGGGACACGGACACGGTTGTCCGGTGGGGCGGCGAGGAGTTCCTGGTGGTGGCGCGCAACGCGGCGCGCAAGGACGCGGTGGTGCTCGTGGAGCGCATCCGCAGCCGGGTCGAGTCCCATGTCTTCGATCTCGGCGACGGCTCGACCATCCGCAGGACCTGCTCGATCGGATTCGCGCTCATGCCGTTCCTCTGCGCCGACCCGGACTACATGAGCTGGGAAGAGGTGGTGGACGTGGCCGACCACTGCCTTTATGTCGCCAAGCGCAGCGGCCGGGACGCATGGGTGGGGGTGCTGCCCCAGGCGGAAATCAGTTCCGAGGAGTTGGGCGCGCATGTGGCCAGCCGGCTGCCGGAGCTCGTGAAGACCCCGGCGCTGGAGGTGCTCTCCTCGCATCCCGACCCGGCCGGCCTGGACTGGTCGAAGTAGCGCTATTCGAGATTCGCCGCCTGCTCGCGCGCCTGGTCGAGGGCGCCCTTGGCTTCCATGACGGCCCGCGTCATGGCGATCCGTTTGCATTTGGAGCCGCAGGTGTTCAGTTCCCTCAGCACCTCCTGGGCCCACACATCCGCCCACTTGCCTTCGAGGGCACCTTTGGCGAGACGCGCGGCGAAATCGTCGAAGTGCGCCTCCAGGCGCACCAGCTCCTCGCGCACATCCTGG
>DATJFC010000096.1:0-8247 GCA_035495995.1 Holophagaceae bacterium | reverse complement strand
ATTGGCCCCATAGCTCAGGCGGCCACTCCAATTGGGACTTCTCTGGAGCATCTTGAAGTTTGGCGAGGATGTCATCCGCCATTCTTCGAAGCTCATTTGCCGTCCCAATGGGCATCGTGCCTTGTTCTTTATCCGCGTAGTTGTGAACTCTCATCCTGAACCCACTCTCTAAGCAAACTACGCCTTCAGCGCCCGTTCCAGATCCGCGATGAGGTCCTCGACCGACTCCACGCCCACGCTCAGGCGCAGGAGGCTGTCGGTGAGGCCGAGCTTGGCGCGGTCGGCGGGCGGGACGGAGCCATGGGTCATGGAGACGGGGTGGCAGACGAGGCTCTCGACGCCGCCGAGGGATTCCGCGAGGGCGAAAAGCTTGAAGGCCTCCGCGACGCGGCGGGTCTTTTCGGCGTCGCCGGTGTCGAAGCTGACGATGCCGCTGAAGCCCTTCATCTGCCGCTGCGCGAGCGCGTGCTGGGGATGGGATTCGAGGCCCGGATAGTAGACGGCCTTCAGGTCCTTGCGCGCCTCCAGCCACCGCGCGATTCGCATGGCGCTGGCGTTGTGGCGCTCCATGCGCAGGTGCAGGGTCTTGGTGCCCCGCAGGATGAGCCAGCTCTCCATGGGCGAGAGGATGGCGCCGGCCGCGTTCTGAATGAAGGCCAGCTTCGCCGCCAGCTCGTCATCGTTCGTGATGACGACGCCGCCGACGGAGTCGCTGTGGCCGTTCAGGTACTTGGTCGTGCTGTGGAAGACGAGGTCCGCGCCCAGCTCCAGCGGCCTCTGGTTGAAGGGCGTCGCGAAGGTGTTGTCCACGGCGAGGATCGCCTGGGGCGCGGCCTCCTTCACGACGCGGCGCACCTCGGCGATGTCGGAGAGGCCGAGCATGGGGTTCGTCGGCGTCTCCAGCATCACGAGCTTGGTCTTCGGCGTGATGGCCGCCTTCAGCGCGGCAAGGTCGCCGGTGTCCACCTGGGTGTAGGTGAGGCCGAAGCGGGACATGACCTTGTCCACGAGCCGGAAGGTGCCGCCGTAGACATTGTCGCCGAGCACCAGATGGTCGCCGCCGTCCAGCAGCTCCAGGATCGCTTGAGTCGCCGCGAGGCCCGAGGCGAAGGCGATGGCCTGCTTGCCGCCCTCCAGCGCCGCGAGGTTGCCCTGCACGGCGTCGCGCGTGGGGTTGCGCGTGCGGGCGTACTCGTAGCCCTTGTGCTTGCCCAGGCCTTCCTGCAGGTAGGTGCTCGTGAAGTAGACGGGCGTCATCACGGCGCCGGAGAGCGGATCCGGAAACTGGCCCGCGTGGATGCAGAGGGTGTCGAAATGCTGGGAATCGGCTGCCATGATCGTTGCTCCAGGCTTCGAGTGTGAGGGGGTGCCGCCGTGATGAGAAGCAAGGCTGTCCTGCTGGCCCTCCCCATTCTCCTCCTGGCCGCGTCCTGCAAGCCCAAGGGATCCCCGGACGAGGTCATCCGCGACACTTTGTCAAAGGCGGCCGTCGCCCTGGAGGCCGGCGATGCCGCGGCGGCGACCGCCATCCTGGACGACCGCTACCAGGGCCCCGAAGGCCTGAACAAGGTCGCGACCCGTTTCTACCTCGTCCAGCTGCTCAAGCGAGGCAAGGTCGGCGTGCGCATCCTCGACCAGGATGTTGGCGTGAACGGCGGCGACGCCTTCGAGAAGGTCCACGTCATCTGCACCCAGCAGGGCGCGGGGCTGCTTCCGGACACCTCGTCGAAGACCTACATGCTCCACTGGGCCCTGCGAGGTTCCGACTGGCGCGTCGTCGACATCCAGGATTTCAGCCAGACGCCTAATTGACGCGGCGCCCCCAACGGCGGGGGTTCTCCGCGCCGTAGGCCTGGGACAGGCGGTCCCGGGCGTCCTGCGGCAGCGTCGCGTTCCGCTTCTGCTCCCGCAGCATGGCGCTGAAGCGAGGCGTGAAGAGCAGGGTGTTCGGGTCGACGCCCGCCGCCGCGGCCGCGTCCCAGGCCTTCACGAAGCCTGCCCCGTCGCCGGCCTTCTCCAGCGCGACCAGGTCCAAGGCCCGGAAGTGAGCATTGGCGGGGCTCTTCCGGATGAGGCCGGCAAGGTCGCGGTGGGCCTGGGCCGGATCATCATCGATCTCCTTCGCCACGCTCAGCGCGTCCGCCGGGGCGTCCATGGCTGGCAGGTCCGTCTCTCCGGCGGCCGGAGACACCGGCGGAGGGGGCGCCTTCGGCTTCGATTCAGGTTTGGCCGTCTCATGGCTCGCGACGGGCGGAGGCGCGGGCTTTGCCGCGGGCGCGGGCAATGGTGCGGAAACCGTGGGCAATGGCGCGGGGGCCGTGGGCGGTGGCGCCTGGGCGGGCATCGCCGGAGCGGCCGGCCGGCGATGCCGCCAAAGGAAAGCGCCGCCGCCCAGCACGACGATGAGGGCCGCGACTGGGGCCACGCGGCGCTTCTTTTCACGGGGCGGCAAGGCCTTGAGGTGGGGCACGGCCCTCGTCGTGGCGAATTCGCCTGCCCAAAGCGGGTCCTTGGCCGCGCGAAGGGCGGCGGCCAGCGAATCGCCATCGCTATAGCGCCGCTCAGGGTCCTTGGCGAGGGCGTGGTCCAGCACGCTCCGCAGGGCGGCGCTGGCGCCCGCGAAGGCCGAAGGCGGCAGCGGGTGGGGCGGCTCGTGCACGATGCGGTAGAGGATGGTCGCGGTCGTGTCCGCCGCGAAGGGAAGCCGCCCCGTGAGGCCTTCGTAAAGCATCACCCCGATGGCGAAGAGGTCCGCCCGGCCGTCGGCTTGGCCCGTCTTCACGTATTCCGGCGCCATGTAGGCCACCGTGCCCATGAGCAGGCCCGTGCTCGTCAGCGTCGATTCGGCGATGCGCGCGATGCCGAAATCCATGAGCTTGGCCTGGAGGCGCCCGCCTTCCCGGCTCACGCGGATGTTGGACGGCTTCACGTCGCGGTGCTGCACCCCTTTGCGATGCGCGTAGGCGAGCGCCTCGGACACCTGCGCGAGCACTTCGAGCAGGTCCGGCCTGGAAAGCTCATGGTGGACCAGGAAGGCCTGGAGGTCCTCGCCCTCCACGAACTCCATGGCGAGGTAGTGCAGGCCCTGGTCCTCGCCGAATTCATGGATGGTGACGATGCCGGGATGGCTGAGGGCGCCCGCCGCCCGGGCCTCCTGCGCGAAGCGCTCCTTGGCATCCTCGCCCGCGCTGGAGGCCGCGAGGATGGTCTTGATGGCCACCCTGCGGCCGATGGCCGGGTCCTTGGCGAGGAAGACCTCCCCCATGGCGCCCTGGCCCAGGGAACCGAGGAGCTCGTACTTGCCAAGGCGGTGGAGCATGGGATTCCCGGATAGGAGATGGACCCGTCCCAGCTTGCGCCGGTTGAAGGAGGAGGACTAGGGCTCGGAAGGCAGCAGCGCGTCCACGAGGTCGTGGACGAAGGCACTGAGGTCGGAGACCCGGCGCACCGCGCGCGGCATGGCGCGCAGCAGCTGGAAGTAGCCGGCGTAACTGGCGTAGAGCGAGAGCGCCTTGCGGCGGGCCTCTTCCTCCGCCATGCCCAGCGCCTGCAGGGAGCGGATGCCCAGCGCGAGGCGTTGCTCGGAGGCGCGCATGAGGTGGGGATGCACGCGCGGATCGCCGCTGCTGGCGGCCAGCGCGGCGAAGAGCAGGCCGTTCTCCTCGTCCTCGAAGGCCGCGAACATCATCACGCGCAGGCGCTGGCGCGAATCGGCGATGCCTTCGTAGCGGGAGACCACATCGCGGCCCTGGTCCTCCTCCCAGGCCTTGAGCGCCGCGTGGATGAGCGCGTCGCGGCTGGAGAAGTGCCAGTAGAAGCTGCCCTTCGTGATGCCCAGCTCCCGCGCCAGCGGCTCAACGGCCACGGCCGCCACGCCATCGCGGGCGATCATGCGCAGGGCGCCGCGCACCCAATCCTGCGCCGAGAGGGCGGGGGCCGGGGCGAGCGGCCGTTTCGGTTTTTGACCCACGGTAGCGCCTTGACGAAGTTCGCGCTCAGCCTACCATACGGAACCGTATCCTCATCCATACGCTTCCGTATGGATATCTTGGAGCCCCCATGAGCGCCGCGCTCACCCTCGCCCGACCCGGCACCTTCCTCAACCTCCGACAGGCCCTGCGCATGGCCGCGGAAACCTTTGGCGCCTGGCTGCTCGCCGACTTCCTCACCGGCCTCGTCCACTGGTGGGAGGATGCCTACGCCAAGGCGGAATGGCCGGTGCTGGGCCCCCTCATCGCGGCGCCGAACCTGCTCCACCACCGCGATCCGCGCGCCATGACGCGGATGCGCTGGTGGAAGAACGTCGATGTCCCCGTCCTGGCGGGGCTCCTGGCCCTGGGCGCCCTCGCGGCCTTCCACGCCCTGCGCTGGCCCATCGCCCTCGCCATCGTCCTCGCGGCGCTCACGAACCTCGTCCACCGTTGGGCCCATCAGAGCGCGGCGGAGAACGGCCGCCTCATCACCTGGATGCAGGAGAAAGGCCTGATCCAGTCGCGCGCCCAGCACGCGCTGCACCACCGCTGGCCCCGCAAGAGCCACTACTGCCCGCTGACGAACCACCTCAACCCCGTGCTTGAGCGCTTCGATTTCTGGCGCCGCATGGAACGGACGATCCTCCGCCTCACGGGCCTGCGCCGCCGCCGGGAACCGAAATCCGGGATGGCGGCCTGAGGGATACAATCGAGGGCTGGAGCGCGCCATGTCCCTTTCCGTCGCCGGCAAGACCCTGAACAGCCGCCTCATCCTCGGCACCGGCAAGTACCGGGACTTCGCGACGATGAAGGCCTGCTATGAGGCCGCGGACGTGGACATGGTGACGCTGGCCGTGCGGCGTTTCGATCTGGACGCGAAAGGCGAAGACAACATCCTCGCCTGGATTCCCAAACCCATCGCGCTGCTGCCCAACACCGCCGGCTGCTACACGCGAGAAGAGGCGCTGCGCGTGGCGCGCCTCGCCCGCGAGGCCCTGCAGACGGACCTCGTGAAGCTGGAGGTCATCGGCGATCCCGGCCACCTCTATCCCGATAACGAGGAGACGCTCGAAGCCGCGAAGATCCTCGTGAAGGAGGGCTTCCAGGTCCTGCCCTATGTGAACGCGGACCCGATCCTCGCGAAGAAGCTGGCGGATGCGGGCTGCGCCGCCGTGATGCCCCTGGGCAGCGCCATCGGCTCCGGCCAGGGCGTGCAGAACCCGCTCACGCTGCTGCTCATCCGCGAGGTGCTGCAGCCTTACAAGATCCCCATGATCGTGGACGCGGGCGTGGGCACCGCCAGCGACGCCGCCATCGCCATGGAGCTGGGCGCCGACGCCGTGCTCCTCAACACCGCCGTCGCCGAAGCCGCCGAGCCCGTGAAGATGGCCGAGGCCATGAAGCACGCCGTCCTTGCCGGCCGCTTCGCCTTCGAAGCCGGCCGCATGCCCAAGCGTCTCACCGCCAGCGCCAGCAGCCCGATGGCGGGGATCGTGGGCAAGTGAGCACGGAACTCCTCACCCGCTTCTACGACGCCTTCGCCCGCAAGGACGCGGAGGCCATGGCCGCCTGCTACCACGCGGATTCGGCCTTCTCGGACCCCGTGTTCACCCTGCTCGGCCACGACGAGACCTGCGCCATGTGGAAGATGCTCGTGGGCCGCGCTCAGGACTTCTCGCTCACCTACGAGGTCACCGGCGAGGACCGCGTGGAGTGGATCGCCCGCTACACCTTCACGAAGACCGGCCGCTCCGTCGTGAACCGCGTGAAGTCCCAGTTCGGCTTCCAGGACGGTCTCATCCTCGCGCAGCGGGACGGCTTCGACCTCTACGCCTGGATGCGGCAGGCCCTGGGCTTCAAGGGCGCCCTCCTCGGCTGGACCCGCCTCATGCAGACCGCCGTCCGCAAAGAGGCCCGCAGAAGCCTTGAGGCGTTCATGGCGAAGCCCCGCTAGCCGTTCATCACCACATGGAAGGGCGCGGGCGGTTCGATCTTCGCCCAGGCTTCGGCGAGGTCTTCGAGCATGGACTGGAAGATGGCGCGATCCTCGTCGGTGGCTTTGGACAGCACCTGGTCGGCGTCGGTGATGAGGAGCCAGGCGCCCGCGCCGCCCATCCAGGACAGGTCCGCCAGGGCCTCGTCCAGGGCGTCCCAGTTGGCGCCGAAGGCGGGTGGGAACTGGAGGGCGGCGGCGAACTCGGCCATGAGGCCGGCCTTCGTCGCCATGCGCGCGCCGCGCAGGATCCGCGCGGCCGCGTTCGCGCGCATGGCGTCCCAGAGCGCGCTGGCATCCTCAGCCACGCGGTGGATGAAGGGGGCTTCGGGCTTCTTCAGCGCGTCGAGCTTCATGGCATCTCCGTGAAGTGCGCGTAGTGGTCGCCCGTGTACCAGGCGCGGCCGTCGCTGCCGGTGACGATGCGCTCGGCGCCCCGGTTCACATGGGCCTCGCGCGGGTGGACATCCCATTCCTGGTACTGGATGCGGCGGCCCGAATCGTCTGATTGAGGGAGCGCCTTCTCGTAGTTGCCGAAGCGGCGGCTGCCTTCGTAGCCTTCCGGCGCTTCGTGATGGGCGCGGATGTAGGCGAGCACCTGCCGGGCGTAGGCGGGGATGACGGGATCGCCCGGCGGAACTTGGACCTGCGGCGCGCCGGGCCGCGGCGGCTGGGGCAGCCGGCCGCAGGCGAGGAGAGACCCCAACAGGACGGCGGTGGCGGCGAGTGTTCGCAGGAAGTTCACGGACCCAGGCTAGCGGAAGGCGCGGGTTCGCGGCAGGGTAGAAGGATGCTGCGCCGCGCCCTCCCCGTCCTCCTCGTCTCCGCCCTGGTGGCTGCGCCGCGGCCCAAGCTCGTCGTCGTCATCTCCATCGACCAGTTCAGCGCCGACCTCCTGGCGCGCTGCGGCAAGGACCTGCCAGGCGGGCTCGGGCGCCTGGAGCGCGAAGGCGTCTGGTTCACGGATGCCTACCAGGCCCACGGCGTCACGGAGACGGCTCCCGGCCATTCCGTGCTGCTCTCGGGCCGCTACCCGATGCACACGGGCATCCCGGAGAACGAGTGGCGCGACCGGGGCACGGGCCATGTCGTCGCGTCCATCGAGGATCCCCGCGTCCACCTTCTGGCCACGCGCGAAGATGAGCCCGCGCCGGCCGGAGGCGCGAGCCAGGTGTGGTTCCACGGCACGACCCTCGGCGACTGGCTGCAGCGCCAGCTCCCTGGCTCGCGCGCCTTCGGCCTCTCCTTCAAGGACCGCGCGGCCATCCTCATGAGCGGGCGCCACCCCTCGGCCGTCTACTGGATGGACGGCGCCAACGGCTTCACCACCTCCACGGCCTACGCCAACGCGCTGCCGGACTGGCTCGTGGCCTTCGACGCGGAGACGCGCGCCACTTGGGCCGGGTCGCCCCTCGTCTGGAGCGCGGGACCGAGGGCCGCCTTCCCCGCGCGCGGGGAGCTGGCCGTCCCCATCGGCGGCGGCGCGTTGCGCATGGGCCTGCCTCGCAAGGTGCTCGGCGTCGGCGACGCGCTGGACGCCGGCTTCATCGACCGCTTCAGGGGCACGCCCTTCCTGGACGAGCTCACGCTCCGCGCCGCCGAGGCGCTCATCGCCAACGAGAAGCTCGGCAAGGGCCGGAGCACGGACCTGCTGGCCCTGAGCCTTTCGGCCACGGACTATGTCGCGCACTTCTACGGCACCTTCGGCCCTGAGATGGCCGATCACCTCGCGCGGCTGGACGCGGCCCTGGGCGCCTTCCTCGACTTCCTGAAGGCGCAGGACCCCGGCGTGTGGGTGGCGCTGAGCGCGGATCACGGCGGTTCAGACATCCCCGAGCGGCTCGCGGAGATGGGCTATCCGGCCAAGCGCATCCCCCGCGACGCGTGGATGGACAAACTGGACCAGGCGCTCCGGGCCCAGTGGAAGCTGGACACGCCCGCCCTCCTGCCCAGCGGCTACAACCCCGACCTGCTCTACCTCAGCGCGCCGGCCATCCGCGCCGCGGGCGGGCTGGACACGGCCGAGTCCCAGGCGGCTGCCGCCGCCAAGAAGATGGAGGGCGTGGAGGACGCCTTCCCCGCCTACCAGCTCCAGCAGACCGACCTGGATCTCCCGCCGGATCCAGCCGCCTTCACGCTGGCCCAGCGCATGGCCCTCAGCTTCGCGCCCGGCCGCAGCGGGGATGTGCTCGTGGCCTGGAAGCCTTACATCGGCTGGTCCGACGCCCCGCCCTACCTGGAGGACCACAGCGCGCCCTGGGACTTCGACCGCCGCGTGCCCCT
>DATJFC010000095.1:0-17910 GCA_035495995.1 Holophagaceae bacterium | reverse complement strand
GGCCTGCCCGCGTAGTCGTAGAGGTAGGCGATGTGGTGGCTGGGCTCGTTGCCATGGGCGTACTGGCCCACGAGGCCCGTCACATCCTCCTCCTCCCAGCCGTGGATCTCGGAAGACGCGGCGAAGAGGCCGTCCAGATGCTTGTCCAGCGCGTCCGCGCCGCCGAGGCGCGCCATGAACCCGTCCACATCCTGCGGCACCGCGAAGGCGTACTGCCAGGGCGTGGCCTCGGTGAAGTCGAAGGTGATGGCCTGGAGGTCGAAGGGCTCCTTCCACATGCCGTTGAGGCGGGGATGGAAGAAGCCCTCCTTGTCCATGAGGTGTTGCCAGGACTCCGCGCGGCGGCTGTAGACGCGGTAGTCGTCCAGGTGGCCGGTGGCTTTGGCGAACTGGGCGATGCACCAGTCGTCGTAGGCGTATTCCAGCGTCTTGGACACGCTTTCGGGTTCGGCGTCCGCCGGGATGTAGCCCTGTTCGCGGTACGGCTTCAACCCGCGGAAATCCTCTTCCGCGCTGTGTTTCATGGCCTCCAGCGCGAGGCCCGTGTCGAAGCCGCGGAGGCCCTTCATGTAGGCGTCCACGATGACCGGCACGGCGTGGTAGCCGATCATGCAGTTGGTCTCATTGGCCCACAGCTCCCACACGGGCAACCGCCCGCCGTCCCGGTACTCCGCCAGAAAGGTCTTCACGAAATCCAGGTCCCTGGCGGGCTCGATGAGGGTGTAGAGCGGATGGGCCGCGCGATGGGTGTCCCAGAGCGAGAACACCGTGTGCTCGGTCCAGCCTTTGGCCGTGTGGATCTTCAGATCCCGGCCCAGGTAGCGGCCATCCACATCCTGGAAGGTGTTGGGCTGGATGAGCCCGTGGTAGAGGCCCGTGTAGAAGATCCTCCGCTGGTCCGCCGTGCCGCCCTCGACTTCGATCTTCCCCAGTTCCTTGTTCCAGGCCGCGCGCGCCGCGGCGCGGGTGGCGCCGAAGTCCCAGCCCGGAAGCTCCGCCGCGAGGTTCTTCTTGGCGCCGTCGATGTCCACCGCCGAAAGGGCGACCTTCGCCAGCACCTGGTCGCCGGGTTTCAGGTCGAAATGGAGGACGGCCTTCACGCTGAGGCCGGACGCCTCCTTCAGGCCCGGCTGGAGCCTGTCGTCCGTCGCGAGCTCCGCCTTGAAGGGCTTGTCGAATGTCGCCACGAACCACACCGGCTGGTCCTGGGCCCAGGCCTTGGAACGCCGCAGGCCCGCGATGGTGCGGTCGTCCAGCACCCTCAGGCTGCTTTCCAGCACCTGGTCGTGATGGGTGAGGTCGATGAGGATGTGGGCGTCCCCGGCTTTCCTGAAGGTGTAGCGGTGGAAGGCCACGCGCGTCGTGGCGGTGAGTTCCGCGCGCACGCCGTAGTCCGTGAGCGTCACCGCGTAGAAGCCGGGCGAGGCCTGCTCCGTGGCCTTGTCGAAATGCGAGCCGTAGCCGGCGGGATCGAAACCCGGCGCGTCCTCGCTGGTGCCCAGGTAGCCGTTCTTCAGCTTCACGGGTCCCGTGGCGGGAAGGAGCAGGATGTCGCCGTAGTCGGGAATGCCGGTCCCGCTCAGGTGCGTCTGCGAGAAGCCGTAGATGACCGTGTCGCTGTGGACATAGCCCGCGCAGCTGCCCCAGCCCCTGAGCCGGGTGTCGGGGCTGGGTTGCACCATGCCGAAGGGCAGCGTGGCGCCGGGGAAGGTATGCCCCAGGTTCCCCGTCCCGATGAAGGGGTCCACCTGGCGCGCCCAGTCCTTTCCGCCCTTCCCCGGCGCGGCCGCGAGGCTGAGGCTCAGGAGGGGAAGCAGAAGGCGGCGCAGCAGGGTCATGGTCATCTCCGGCCGCTGGCGTCGAGACGGTCCACCGCATAGGCCCAGGCTCCCAGCGCCACGGCCCGGGCCGCGCCCAGGCGCGACACGCACACGCCCACGCGCTTGAGGGGATCGTAGGCCACGCGGCGCCCGGACCCCGGGACCGCCACTTCGCGCGCTTCGCCCTTCATGAAGGCCGCCCGCTCGCCCGCATCTTCCAGGTTGTAGGCCCGGGATTCGAGGCGCCCCACCGCGGAGCCGCCGCGCGTGGAGATCGCGCCGTTCAACTCCATCATCAGCGCGGGGAGGAAGAGGTCCGCCGCGCCGCTGAGCCCGCCGCCGATGACGACGAGGCCGTCCACGAGCGTGAGCGCGTTGGCGATGGCATCGCCCGCGGCCTCGCCCAGGGCGCGGAACGCTTCGCAGGCCGCGGCGCGATGGCCGGGCGCGCTCCCCCGCGCGATGTCCGCCAGCACCTTCGGCTCGGGGGCGTCCTCTCCCGCGAGCTGCGCGTAGACGCTCCGGACGGCCGCGATGCTCACGCCTTCTTCGGCGAAGCACGCCGGATAGAGCTTGCTGCGCACGAGCCAGATCTCGCCGGCCGCGGAATTGTCGCCGCGCAACAGGCGGCCCTCCGCCACGATGCCCGCGCCGAAGCCCGTGCCGATGGTGAGGCCCAGGAGATGGCGGTGGCGGAAGGGGCTGCCCGCCGCTTCCAGCTCGGCGTTCACCTCCGGCAGCCGTCCCGCGAGGGCCTCGCCGTACGCGAAGAGATCGCCATCGTTGTTGATGAAGACGGGGAGCTGGAAACGCTCTTCCAGCAAGGGGCCGAGGGGCACGCCGCCCCGGAAGCCCGGCAGGTTCTTCAGGTCGCCGATGACGCCGCGCGGGTAGTCCGCGGGGCCGGGAAAGGCGAAGGAGATGGCGCGGGCCTGCTTCCCGGTGGCCTCATGGACGGCCCCGAACCCTTTGAGGACCTGGCCCAGGCAGGCTTCCAAGTCGCCCCCCATCGCGGGCAGCACCACGGGCGCCAAGGCTTCGCGGCCATCCTGCACCGCCGAGAACGCGAAGGTGGTGCCTCCGGCGTCGAGGGTGAGGACGAGGGGCCCGCCCGCCATTCAGGCCTCCAGCTTCGGCGCGGGCCGCGCGGCGAGGAAGGCGAGGTACACGAAGCAGGCCGCGGGAACGATGAAGGCCGTCCTCAGCCCCGCGCCGTCCGCGATCCGGCCCATGAGGAGCGGGATCACCGCGCCGCCCGCGATCGCCATGCACATGAGGCCGCTCAGCTCGCTGCCTCGCTCGGGCCGGCGCTCCACCGTGATGGCGAAGAGCAGCGGCCAGATGTTGGCGAAACCCAATCCCGCGAGCACGGGCGCGGCGAAGGCGCCCGCCCGGCCCAGGCCCAGCGCGGCGAGGGGCCCGAGCAAGCCGAGCGCGGCGCTGATCCGGAAGAAGGCCGGCGCCGACATGCGCAGCAGCACCGCGCTGCCCAGGAGGCGGCCCGCCGTGATCGCCGCGAAGAAGAGCGTCGGCCCGAGCAGGGCCGCCTTGGCGTCGTCGAGCCCCTGCGCGGAGAGCGCCGGCTTGAGGAAGCGCGCCATGCAGACCTCGGCGCCCACGTAGAGGAAGATGCCCAGCACCGCCAACGCGAAGGCCGGCTCCTTCAGCAGCGCGAGGCTGCTGCCGAGGCTGGGCGGTTCATCGGCCTTCTCTTCATGGATGGGCAGCGCGGCCACGGCGAGGAAGGCGAGGACCATGAGGGCGAGGAAGATCGGGAATACGCTCCGCCAGCCCATCGCCCCCAGCAGCGGCAGCGCGGCGGCAAGGCCGACGAGCCAGCTGGAGCCCGAACTGCCCACGCCCTTGATGAACTGGGCGAAGCTGAGATTGCGGGCGTAGGCGCCCGGCTCGCTCACATCGCGCATGATGGGATTGCCCGCCACTTGCAGGAAGGTCGTGCCCACGCCCAGCACGAAGATGCAGCCCAGCAGCAACCCGAAGCTGGGCGCGCGCAGGGCCGGCACCGCCACCGCGAGGATGTTCAGGCCCAACGCGAGGAGCAGCAGCTTCTTCTTGCCGATGCGCGCCGCCATCACGCCGCCCGGCACGCTGAAGGCCGCGAAGGCGATGAAGACGAAGAAGGTCAGCAGCGTGGAGACCACATTGCTGAGCTGGTACTGGGCCCGCACGGCGTCCGCCAGCGGACCCATGGCGTCCGCCACGCCCATGACGAGGAAGGCCAGGAAGATCGGCAGGGTGCGAAGGCGCATCGAGGCTCCGGCTGCTGGGTGATGTATCAGCAGTCTAGAGGCCCGGACCGCCTCAGGCTAGACCGTCACGCGGCTCCTGGCCCTCGCGGTGACGAAGACATCCTTCATGACGGCCACGACGAGGTCCTGGTCCTCTTCGGTGAGGCCCGGCCAGAGGGGCAGGCTGCAGAGGCGGTCGCCGCTCCAGTCGGTGTGCGGCAGGCCGTCCTTCGGCAGGGCGTGGAGGCGCTTCTCGTAGAAGGCGCGGTAGTAGGAGTGCTGGTGGGCGGGCTTGTAGTGGATGCCCGTGCCGATGTTGCGCTCCTTCAGCTCGGTGACGAATTCGTCGCGGCCGAGGCCGGCCTTCTCGGGCAGGATCCGCGCGACGAAGAGGTGGAAGCAGTGGCCGAGGTCGGCGTCGCCGGCGTGGGGCAGCATCACCTCGTCCATGTCCTTCATGAGGTCCAGGTAGCGATGGAAGAGCTGGCCGCGCTTCGAGTTGAAGCCGTCCAGCTTCTTGATCTGGTGCAGGCCCATGGCGGCCTGGAGATCCATGAAGTTGGCCTTGCGGGCGGGCTCCTCCACATCGATGTGGACGCTGCCCTCCTTGCTCTGGCGCTTCCACGCGTCGCGCTCGATGCCGTGGAAGCGCAGGCGCTGGATGCGGCCGAGGCGGTGCGGGTCGTGGAAGGCGATGGCCCCGCCCTCGCCCGTCGTCATGTTCTTGTTGGGGTGGAAGCTGTAGACCGTCATCGCGGTGCGCGCGTCGCTGCCGATCTTCTTGCCCTTGTAGCGCGCGCCCATGGCCTGGGCCGCGTCCTCGACGACCCAGAGGTGGTGCTTCTTCGCCACCGCCCAGACCGCGTCCATGTCCACGGGCAGGCCCGTGAGGTGGACGGGGATGATGCCCTTGGTGCGCGGCGTGATGGCGGCCTCGAGCTTCGCGGGGTCGATGTTCAGGGTCTTCGGGTCGATGTCCACGAGCACCGGCACCCCGCCCTGGAGGACGACGGTGGAGAGCGTGCTCACCCAGGTGAGCGAGGTCGTGATGACCTCGTCGCCGGGCTGCAGGCCCAGCACCTGCATGGTGATCTCCTGGGCCGTCGTCGCGCTGTTCATGGCGAGCACGTGGGGGGCGCCGTTGTAGGCGGCCAGGGCCTCCTCGAACTTCGCGGCCTTGGGCCCAGTCGTGATCCACCCGCTGTGGATGGAGTCGATGAGTTCGGCGATCTCCTCCTCGCCGAGCATGGGGCGCGTGAAGGGGAGGAAGGTGTCGCGGCGGATCATCGGAACTCCAGGGAAGGTGATTCTAGGCTTGAGCCAGCGCCAAATCCACGCAGACCAGGCTGCCCTGGCCTTCGGGCTCCACCCGCAGCTCGCCGCCCAGATCGCGCAGGAGCTGCCGGGAGACGATGAGCGCCAGCGCGGGCCCGCCGGTGCCGCCGGGATCCGGGCCCTCGGATTGGAGGCCATCCAGCGCGCCGACGACGGGGCCGAGGTCGAGGCTGGGGAAGGGGAAGCGGAGGCGCAGGGCCGTCGCGCCCATCTCGATGCGCAGGGCCTCGTGCGGCGCGAGGGCGTGGAAGGCCTGGAGGCCCAGGAGGGTCGCGAAGACCTCCTGCAGGATCACGGCATCGCCCAGCACCTGCGGCAGCGGAGTCCAGAGGTTCGGCCAGATGAGGCCCGCGCCGCCATGGCGCTCGAAGGACTCCTTGGCTCCGCGCAGGACGGGCGCGGGGTCGATGGGCTGGAGCGTGACCGTGCGCTCGGCGGTCTCCGTGCAGCGCTCCACCTCCGCGAGGAGGGCGCGCTGGTGGTGGGCGATGCGCATGGCGCTCTGGAAGGCGGCGCCGGCCTCCTCCTCCGTGTAGGCGCCTTCGGTGCCGAGCTTGAGCAGCACCAGCAGCTCGCCCAGGCCCTGGTGGAGGGAGCGGCTGGCGAAGCGGAGGAATTCCGTGCGCACCCGGTCGCCCTGCGTGACGCCCCACCGGGTCTCCTCCAGCGCCTGCGCGTAGCGGCGCTGCTCGGAAACCTCCTCCGCCAGCGCGCTGCGGCGCGCCGAAAGGTCCTCCATCTCCCACTGGTGGTGCAGCAGCCGCGCGCCCAGCGCGAGCAGCGGATCCAGGTCCTCGAAGACGGCCGCGTCCGGCGTCGCGCGCGCCGGGAGCGCGAGGATGGCGAACCCCAGCAGGAGCAGCTCGCGCTCCAGCGGGACGAAGTAGAGCCGCTCCGTCGGGGAGCCGAACTGGAGCAACTGGGGCGGAAGGCCCTCGGCGGGGAGCCACCCGCGGGGCGGATTGACCGCTTGGCCGAACGGGTGCGGGGCGGGGAAGCGGAGCTTCGGCGCCGCTCCGCCCACGGAACCCGCGATCTCGAAACTGGAGGCGCCAAGCCGCCAGAGCGCGGCCCGGGTGGCTCCCGCCTTCCGCGCGAGGGCCTCGATGAGCGCCGGACCGGCGGTCTCGGCCCTCGCCATGGCCGCCACGCGCTGGCGCAAGTCGCCGAGGGCGGCGACGGCCTGCTCGGCCTTCTGCTCGGCGCGGATCGCCTCGCCCAGCGCGGCCCGGGTGGCATCGATGGGAGAGCCGCTCGGGGGATGGGGTCTCGGCTCGGCCATGGGGTCTAGGCGATGGGGACGGTGATGGTCATGGTCGTGCCCTTGCCCTGGCCGTCGCTGTAGAGGCCGATGGCGCCGCCCATCATCTCGACGAGGTGCTTGCAGATGACGAGGCCGAGGCCCGTCCCGCCGTATTCGCGGGAGTGGCCGCCTTCGGCCTGCACGAACTTCTGGAAGAGCCGCTGCTGGGCTTCGGGGCTCACGCCGATGCCCGTGTCCACGACGCGGACCACGACGACGCCGATGCCGCGCTCGGCCTGCAGGGAGACGGAGCCCTCCTTCGTGAACTTGAGGGCGTTGCTGATGAGGTTGAGCAGCACCTGCTTGAGACGGCCGGGATCGGCCACCACTTCCGGCATCTCGCCGATGTCGGCGGGCCAGACCAGCGCCACGCCGGAGCGGCGGGGATAGGCCTCGGCGACGGGCTTCACCTCGTCCACCACGGAGGACAGGGTGCAGGGGACCGACTGCACTTCCAGGCGCCCGCTCTCGATCTTGGCGAGGTCGAGGATGTCGTTGAGCAGGTTCAGCAGGTGCTGGCCGGAGGAGTAGCTGTCCTGCAGCATCTGCCGCATGTCCTCCTCGCCCTCGTAGAGGCCGTCGAGGACCAGGCGGGTGAATCCCAGGATGCCCGTGAGGGGCGTGCGCAGCTCGTGGCTCGTGAGGGCGAGGAACTCGCTCTTGAGCCGGTCCGCCTCCCGCAGCGCCGTGTTCACCCGCTCCAGCTCCACGGCCTGGGACTGGAGGGTGTTGCGCTGGTCCTGCAGGTCGCGGAAGAGCCAGGCGTTGTAGAGCGTCACCGCCGTCTGGCGCTGGAGGATGGCGATGGAGTCGAGATCCTCCGCTTCGAGCGTCTGTTCCTTCGGCACCTCGATGATCGCGAAGCCCAGCAGCAATAGCTGGTACTCGAAGGGCACGAAGTAGAGGCCCGAATCGGGCTTCAAGGGCAGGTCCCGCATGACGAGGGGAAGGTGGGTCCGGTCCAGCCACTGGCCCTGGAAGAGCAGCAGGGGCTGGTCGAGGAAGGGGTTCGGGGCGGGCACGCGCATGAACCCCCAGGCGCCCCGGTCCAGCCCGTGGCCTTCCCTCGGCGCGAACTCCGCGCCGCCGTCCTCCAGCGTCCAGGCGACGCCGCGGGGGCAGCCGAACTCCTGGGTGAGCACGTCCAGGATCACGCTCGCCACCTGGCCGCCCTTGGAGGTCGCGGCGAGGATCTCGCTGACCCGCTGCAACAGCTGCATCTGGTGGGTGCGCCGGGCCATGCTGTCGCGCATGTCCCGCAGCTCCTGGGTGACCTGGCCCAGCTGCCGTTGGGTCTTCATAAGGTCAGCCCAGGCCTCGGATCCAGGCATCCGGTGTGCGCCGGTGGGGAGCCCGGGATCGCGGCCTGGCGGATTGGGAGGCTGGGCCATGGACCCAGGATGCCCTCGTGCAAGGGTTTGCGCCACACTGAGGGCCTGCCTATGTCCACCCCCAACCCGCTCCAGCGGACTTCCGGCCAGCGCCTGATCTACCTGGCGGTGGCGACCCTGCTCTTCATCCAGATGGGCTGGTGGCTTTCCATCCAGATCCGCGAATCGAGGCAGCTCGAGGAGGCCCAGATCGAGACGCTCAAGGCCGCCCGCGCCGAGGCCTGGCAGATGGACTCCTTCACGGTGCTGCCCTTCTACTACCAGCAGGATGTGACGCCGAAGACCGGCGGCGGCCACGGCATCGTCATCCAGGGCACCCTGCCGACGAAGCTGCCCAGCCTGGAGGAGCGGAAAGCCGCCATCGAGGCGCGCTACCCGCAGGTGGCGGTGGTGCCGACGCCGGTGGCGCCGGACGATCCCCACCTGGTGGACCACCTGGACGCCTACCTCACCCTGCGGCCGGAGCCGCTGCGCCTCATGGAGCGGGACCGCCGCCTGGCGCTCTGGCGCGCGGCGGGCGAGGCCATCTTCCTCGCCGCGGCGATCCTCGGCGGCTTCACGCTCATCTACCGCAAGCTGACGGAGGAGATGGACCTCAAGCTCCGCCAGCGGAACTTCACGGCCTCCGTCACCCACGAGCTGAAGACGCCCATCGCCTCCCTGCGCGTGTGGATGGAGACGCTCTTCGACCGGGACCTGAACGCCGGCCAGCGCGCCAAGATCCGCACCCGCATGGACCAGGACCTGGAGCGGCTCGCGGAGCTGGTGAACAACCTGCTCGATGTGGCCCGGTCCGAAGCCGGGAGCATGGAGGTGCGCCCCGAGCCCCTGGACCTGGGGCCCTGGCTCCGCGGCATCGCCGAGGCCATGGATCAGCGCCTGGGGCCGGGTTCCCTGGGCCTCCGCCTGGAACTGGCGGAGGGCGTCTGGGTCTACGCCGATCCCAAGGCCCTCGCGATGGTGGTGGAGAACCTCCTGTCCAACGCCTTCAAGTACGCGCCGCCGCCGCGCGCCACCGCCGTCTCCCTGGACATGCGCGGGGACGCGGCCCTCATCACCGTGAGCGACCAGGGCGCGGGCATCGCCGCGAAGGACCTCGGCCGGGTCTTCCAGCGTTTCTACCGGGTGGGCGACGAGATGACCCGCGCGGTGCCGGGCACGGGCCTGGGCCTCTTCCTCGCCAAAGAGATCGTCCAGCGCCACGGTGGCGAGATCCGGGCCTCCTCCCGGGGGCTCGGCCACGGCTCCACCTTCACGATCCGGCTGGCCCGGATCCCCGAAGCGGCTCCATCGGGCGCGCGCGAGGCCTACCGTGACAGGGCCTGAGGCGGAAGCCCAGATCCTCCAGGCCGCGCGTGACGGGGACGCGGCCGCCTTCGATGCCCTCGTCCGTCCCCACCTCGGGCTCTTCTTCCGCGTCATCGTCCGCATCCTGGGCAACGAGGCCGAGGCCCAGGACGCCCTCCAGGACGCCCTCCTGGCCATGTACCGGGAGCTGGGCAGCTTCTCCGGGAACAGCAAGTTCAGCACCTGGGGCTACCGGGTCTGCGCCAACCAGGCCCTCATGCACCGCCGGAAGCGGGTCCGGCGCCGCGAAGACGCCATCGAAGATCTGATGCCACGCTTCGCCGACGACGGGCATCACATGGAAGACGGCTCGCTGGAATGGAGCCAGGAGGCAGACGCTTTGGACAACGCCGCCCGCGACGAGCTGAAAGCCCGCATCCAAAGCGGGCTGGAGCGCCTGTCGGACGATCAGC
Source organism: Holophagaceae bacterium (assembly GCA_035495995.1). GTDB lineage: Bacteria > Acidobacteriota > Holophagae > Holophagales > Holophagaceae > JAFDVN01. The sequence continues at coordinate 8,052 of DATJFC010000095.1, read as the reverse complement.
GGGCGGTCTTCGTGCTGCGGGACCTGGAGGGCTGGGACACGGACGAGATCGCCCGGCGCCTGGGCATCACCCGCGATCTGGTGCGCCAGCGGCTCCACCGCGCCCGCCTGGCCCTGCGGGCCCTGCTGGCGGATTTCATGGGCGGCCTGCCGGAGCGGGGGCGGCCATGATCCTCTTCAGCTGCGCGCACGCCACCGAGCGGATGACCGATCACCTGGAGGGCGCCCTTCCCTGGCCGAAGAAGCTGGCCATGCGGGGCCACCTGCTCATGTGCAGGGCCTGCCGGGCCTTCTTGCGGAGCCTCGGCGCCCTGCCGCGCCTCGCCCGCGAGGCCTTCGAGGAACCCCTGCCCGAATCAGCGGTGGGCTGCGCCTCCCTGGATGCCGCCTTGGGCCGCATCCGCAGCGGCGAGGGGCGGGGGCCCCGATTCCATCCGGAGGCCCCGCATTGGGACCTGCTGCGCGAGGGAAGCCTGGACCTCCCCCTGCGCCTGCTGATGGAGACTCATCTCGGCGCCTGCGCCGAGTGCCGCGCGGCCCATCCCATGGCCGCCGCCCATGCGCCGGTGGAGGCCTCCCCGGGTGTCCCCCCGGTGCCCGGCGGCGTGCTGTCCCAGCTTCCGGACCCGAAGACCTGGACCTGGTACCGCCGCCTGCTTGGCGGCGCCCGCAGCGCGCGGCTCTGGGAAGACGCCGCCACCGGCGCGGGGCTCTGGCTGACCTTCGTGCCCAGCGGTTGCCGCTTCCCGGACCATCGGCACACGGGCGATGAGGCGGCCGTGCTGCTCACGGGCTGGGTCGAGGACGGCCCGGAACTCAACGGGCCCGGCGACTTCGTCCGGCATGGGAGCGGCACCCACCACGCGCCTGTGGCGACCGGGACCGATGGATGCTGGATCCTGGCGCGGGTGGGCCCTGGCGGATTGCGCTTCTCGGGGTGGCGGCGGATCTTCGGCTAGCCGGAGCTAATCCGCGCGCTTGGCCAGGCCCTTCGACAGGGCCTCGTCGAGCAGGCGGTGCATGTCCGCATCCGCCCTGGCGGAGGCATCATCCATGCGCTTGCCGAGGGCGTCCATCTGGGCGCCCAGCCCGTCCATCTTCTTGCCCAGCTCATCCATCTGCTTGCCGAGCTCGTCCATGTCCGCGCCCCGGGCCACGCCCATCTTCGCGCCCAGCTTGCCCATCTCGGCGCCGAGCTGGCCTTGGCGCTTGCCCAGGTCTCCCTGTTGCCGGCCCAGATCTTCCAGCGGCTTGTAGAACGCGCGGGCCCGGGCCACGAGATCCGGATCCGTGACGGTGTAGGCCACGCCTTCCCGGCGGAACCAGAGTCCCTGGGCCCCGTGGAGCGCCGCGCGGGCCACGCCAGCATCGGCCGAATCGCCGCTCATGGTGACGGCGGAGGAGCCGGCCCGCGTGAGCACGAAGGACTCGTCCTTCGGAGACTGGCCCGAGGCGCAGAGCGCCAAAGCGAATGCCGAGCAGAGCAGAAGCGTCTTCATGGAGGCCTCCTTAGGGTCTGGAGCATCTACGAACATCTTCGTGGCGCGTTTAGCCCTGCCGCTCCGCAGCCCGGCGGTAAAGTTCCGAGGCGTTCATGGCCAGGTGCTTGGCGAGCGGTTTCACGGCTTCGCGGAGCGTCATGCCGCCTTCCCGGGCCGCCTCCAGATACCGGAGGACCCAATCCGGCAAGTCGCCATCGGGGATCTCGGAGCGGCCTTCCGTCACCGTGCGCTTGGCCGCCGCGCCGGCGATGACGAGCACCATCTCGCCGCGGCTTTCGTTGCCCAGCGCTTCCGCGACTTCGGCCGGCACGCCGCGGTACCAGGACTCGTGCAGCTTGGTGAGCTCGCGGCCGAGGGCGATCTCCCGGTCCGGCAGCAGCTCCGACAATTCCGACAGGGTCTCCCGGATGCGGTGGGGCGTCTCGAATACGACGCTCGTCTCCTCGCGGCCCGCCATCGCCTTGAGGAAGGTCTGGCGCGGCTCGGAGCGGGAAGGCAGGTAGCCGAGGAAGCTGAAGGCGTGGCAGGGCAGGCCCGAGGCCACCACCGCCAGCAGCACGGCGCTGGCGCCCGGCAGCACCGTGACCTCCGCGCCGGCCACGCGCGCCGCGCGTGCGATCTCGAAACCCGGATCGTTGATGCCCGGCATGCCCGCGTCCGAGCAGTAGGCGACGCGGCGCCCCGAGGCCAGCTCCGCGGCGACGCGGTGGAAGGCCTCTTCCCCCGCGTGGTCGTCGAAGCGCAGCAGCGGCTTGTCGATGCCCAGGTGCTTCAGCAGTCCGCCCGTGCGCCGCGTGTCTTCGCAGGCCACCAGGTCGGCGGAGGCCAGCGCCTCCCGGGCGCGCTGGGTCAAGTCGCCGAGATTCCCGATGGGGGTCGGAACAAGTATCAAGTGCCCGCTCATAGGTCCGACCGCTCCCCGCTATCGAACGCGGCATCTGGCCGCGTCCTCCCAAGCCACCAGCCTACGGCCGTTGCCCTGGAGCAGGGGGCCGCGCATGGAACGATTCTCCCACCCATCGCCGCTTCCCTCCCAATCGCGGGCGTGAAGGGCTCAGCGGACCCGGTCCGCCTTCGCTGGGCCGTACCCGAGTTCGGCGGCCACTTCGAGGACGCGCGGATGCCGGGCGATGAGCGAGAAGTCAGGAACGCCGGGCGCCGGATGCTGGTGGGCATCCACCCGTTCAGCCCGGTCATCATCGGCCAGGACCGGAAGGCGCAAGAAGGCGTGAAGATCATCCAGACCCCCGCCTTCGAAGAGGGCCTCGTAGGGCAGGCGCAGCCAGGGCAGGCCCAGAGCGCGCTGCTGCCGCAGGGCGAAGGCCTGCACTTCCGCCCAGTAGTAAAGGCACTTCTCGAAGGGCGTCAGGCTTCCCCATGAGGCTTGGTATTCCGGGAACGCGACGCCCGCGTCGAAGGGGGACAGCAGCACCTTCTCCTGCAGGTGCGGCAGCAGGGGCGGCTGGTAGGCCATGTGGGTGGTCCAGGACAGGGCCGTGGGCAGCGGATGGCGGGGCAGATGGACCACGCGCAGGCGCCCGCGCAGGCGCTCGGCGAGGTAGGGCAGCGCGCTCCAGCTGGGGTGGCCCGTCTCGACATAGGGGCCGCGCTCCAGCTGGGCTTCGATCGAAGCGACATGGCGGAGGACCGGTTCCGCGCTTTCCGGGCCGAGGGCCGAAGGATCGCTCGCCCCCAGCAGGCGGCGCGGCTGGTAGGCGAGGTGCAAGGGCTCGTGCTCGACCCGGGCATCTGGGCCCATGAGGCGGCTCAAGTGCCAGGCGAGCCACTGCGTGCCGCAGCGGCCGGTGGACAGCACGAAGGTCGCGGCATGCATCGGTGCCCTCCCGCCGCGGCGGCCTACCGGCTCTTCCCGGCGCCCGCCGGGAGCGCGGACTCGAGCTTGAGCGCGCCCGTGTCGAAGGCGTGGGTGCCAGTCTGGTAGTAGGCGATGGCCTCGCGCAGCAGTTCCGGGTCCGCGGGAGCGGGCGTCATGGCGAAGGTCTTCGGGTCCACTCGGTAGGCCTCCGCTTCGCGGCGCGGCTTCAGCACCGTCAGCATGTCCGCCTTGTAATAGCCCAGGTCCTGGTAGTTGGCGATGAAGGCCCGCGGCTCCTGGCCGGCGGATTTGAAGAGCGAGCGGCCGAAGAAAGCCTCTTCCCCGGGAACGCCCAGCAAATCGAGGACGGTGGGCGGGACATCCATCTGGCTGCACACGCGCGGGTCGACGCCCGGCCTCAGCAGGGCGGGCGCGTAGAGGATCAGCGGGATGTGGAAGCCCTCCACCGGCAGGCTTGTCTTGCCCGCGGCGGAGGCGCAGTGGTCCGCCACGATGATGAAGAGCGTGTCGTTGAACCAGGGCTTCGCCTTCGCGTCCTCGATGAAGCGTCCGATGGCGTAGTCGGTGTATTTCACGGAGCCTTCTCGGCCGCCGGGCGAAGGCTTGTCCACGCGCCCGTCCGGGTAGGTGAAGGGGCGGTGGTTCGAGGTGGTCATGATGTGCGCGAAGAAGGGCTTGCCCTCCTGGTGCGCGCCGTCCATGGCCGTGAGCGCGTTCTTGTAGAGGTACTCGTCGGCCACGCCCCAGGCGTTGGCGAATTCGCCCTTCACCTTGGGGAAGTCGCTGCGGTCGATGACCTGGTAATCGTTGCCGGCGAAGTAGGCGTTCATGTTGTCGAAGTAGCCGTAGCCGCCGTAGAGGAACATCGTGCGGTAGCCCTTCGCCTTCAGGAACTCTCCAACGGTGTCCAAGTGCTCATTGCCCGGCCGGCGCACGATGGCCTGGCCCGGGATGGGCGGCGTGCCCAGCGACAGCGCCTCCAGCCCCCGCACGGTCCGCGTGCCCGTCGCGAAGAGGCGGTCGAACTTCAGGCCCTGCGCCGCGATGCGATCCAGGTTCGGGGTCCAGCCCTTCGGCCCGCCGTAGGAGCCCATGAAGCTGGCGGAGAGGCTTTCGACGGAGATGAGGACGACGTTCTTCGGCCGGCCCATCAGCAGCGCGGCTTCGGGCGCGTCCTCCGCCTTGGCCACCGGCGGAGGCTCCCCCCCGCTGGCGAGCGGTTTGCGCGGCACGCCGAGCTTCGCCAGCACCTGGTCCGCTTCGGCCTGGGGGAGATTCCGGTAGAAGCGGTCGTAGTCCAGGCCGTTGCGCCGGAAGGCGGCGGCGAAGGAGAAGACGCCGTTGCCCGCGAGCTCGTTGGCGTAGGCGTTGCCCGTCCGCTCCATCTGGTCCAGGTTCACGAAGGCCACGCTCGCCGCGGGCAGGAGGAGGGCCAGGGCGAGGAACCCGAGGCGGCGGCGGCCAGTGAGGGGCGCCACGGAGATCGCCACGAAACGCCGCGTGGCGAGAGCCACGATCAGCGCCGCGAGCGCGATGCCGCCGAAGATCGGTCCCATGGGATAGGACTGGCGGATGTTGGCCAGGACCTCCTGGGTGTAGACCAGGTAGTCAACGGCGATGAAGTTGAAGCGCGTGGAGAACTCCTCCCAGAACACCACCTCGGCCACCGTCCCGAAGAGCAGGAAGGCGGCGCAGGCCCAGAGCGCGAGCAGGCGCAACGCGCTCCAGATCCGGCCCGCCCGCCAGCGGTTGGGAACCAGCGCATGGACGAGCAGGAAGGGCGCGGCGACCCAGGCGGCCGCGGCCAGATCGAACCAGAGCCCTTTGAGGAGGATCAGCGGCAGGCTGTGCCACCCCGCCAGAGCGGGCCCCGTCATCACGAAGAGGACCAGGCGCAGCAGGGTCCAGAAGACCAGCGCGAGGCCCACCACCACCCAGGGGAATCCGAGACCGCGGGAGGAGGCCGGTCCCGTGCGTCCATTCGCCATCGTCACTCTCTCCCGCCGGGGCCAGCTCGCCGTTTCAAGGGATACCACCTGATGTTAAGAAATGGAAATGCGAGCGAGGGAGCCTCAAGTGACCCGCTCCAGCTGCCGCCGGGACCCGATGAGCCGGCTGTAGAGCAAGCCCGTGCGGTACCAATGGAGGAAGAAGGCCTCGAAGACCGCGCGCTTCCACCACCCGAGGCTCCCTTCCGAGGGCGGGCAGGCGCGCGCCGGCGCCCGGCGCGCGTCGAGCCCCAGCCCCCGCGCGAAGGCGCTGGCCCGGGTGAGGTGCAGCGGATCCGAGACGAGCAGCAGGGTCCGCCAGCCCCGCGATCGCAGCGTCTCCCGCACGAGGAAGAGGTTCTCCAGCGTGTGCTGGCTCTGGTCTTCGGTGAGCACCGCCTCCGCCGGCAGGCCGCGCGCCAGCAGCCAGACCCGGCCCGCCTCCGCCTCGCTGCGGGTGGCGCTCCCGGTAAGGCCGCCCGCCACGAGAATGCGTGGCGCGAGCCCCGCGCGCCAGAGCGCTTCGCCATGGGCGAGCCGCGCCTCGAAGACGGCGGTGGGCGCGTCGTCTTTCAGCTTCCGGCCCAGCACGAGGATGAGATCGCAGGGCTGCTCCTCGGCCCTGGGCGCGCTGTCCAGCACTTCGCGCATCCGCCACAGGAGCGGCAGGCCCAGCAGGCCGATCATGCTGAGCGCCGCAAGCCCGAAGGAGGTGGCGCCGCCCGGCCCCAGCTTCTGCCAGAAGGTGGATCCGGGCGGTGCGGTGTAGACGGCCCCAGGCATGGCATTCAGGTTAGCGGAGGAGGGAAGGTATCCAGCCGGTGCATCAATGCGGCTCGACCAACACCTGGCTGCCGGAGGCGAAGATGACATTGGTGCCCGAGACGGCGCCGACGCCCTTGGAGGGATGGACGCTGGTCCAGATGGAGGCGCCTGAAACGGTATCGAAGATCGCGTTGAGGGCGGGCGCATAGACTTCGTTCAACCCCAGGGGCTGGAACGCGCGGAGTTCCGGAAGCGGCGGCGCGGCCAGCAGCGCGCCGCCGGTGCCGTAGATGGCGCAGCTCGTGTACTGGACGAAGGAGGCGTCCTCGACGGCGTAGCTGTTCACCAGGAGCTGCCCGTTGTCGATCCACCCCGCGGCCCATCCTGGGACGGCGGTCACCAGGACTCCGTTGTGATAGATGTCCGTCACCAGCGGCGCGTCGTAAATGCTGTCGGGTGGCCCGCTCGAAACCGCGATGTAGGTGCCGTCCGGCGAAAGCCGGATCAGCTCGCCGGATTGGGTGTCAGACCAGAGGGAGGCGCCTCCTGCGGTCGGCACGGCCTCGCGGGTGTAGGCGCGGGTCGCTCCGCTACCGGCCTGGGTCACCAGGCCCACCACGGTGCCCGACCCCGAAAGGGAGAAGCCGGACAGGTAAGGCGTGCTGGAGCCGCTGTTGAAGGTGCTGGGCCAGGTGTTGATCAGCGACTGTGAAGGCAGGGTGTACGCGTTGAGGGTGCGGTCCGGCTCGTACTGGGCGTCATTGGCGTTGGCGGCCGCCGCCAGGACGGAACCGTCATCGGACATGGCCAGTTTCGAGCTGGAGAAGGGCAGACTCCCTTGCAGCGTCCCCGTCGCCGGATCGAAGTACTGGATGGCGCCGGAGGCTTCCGCCACCGCCACCCGGCCGGCGCCGCCGGCGATGTCCCAGGCCGTGCCCAGGTCCAGGTAGCGCGGCGTCGTTGCCAAGCTCGGCCCGTCGACGATGACGCCGTTCTTGTTGCCGACGAGCCAACCCGAGGCCGAGGTCGCGTACGCGGTGGTGTAAGCGACCGGCAAGGTGTAGTCCGTCTTTGATGGGCTCGCTCCCGAGAGGTCCACCCGGCTGGTGGAGGCCGTCCCGTAGGGGATAAGGCCGATGGTCTGTCCGGAAGGGACCGCCGCGCCGTATACGACCGAATAGCTGGCGGACGCCACATTGCTTCCCACCGGATAGATGACGAGCGAGGAATTGGAACTGAAGGTCCAAAGCCAGTTCCCTTGGCCCGTCAGCCCTTCCACGGTGGGGAGGGTCACGAGCGCCACCTGGCTAGCGTCCTTGGTGTAGGTCCACACCGTCGTGGACAGCGTGGAGAGGAAGCTGGCCCCATCGGTGAACCAGGATTGGAAGGTCCCCGAGAAGGCCGGACTCAGGACGGAGGTCCCGCCGCCCGTGGAGAGCGTCTCGATCAGATTCGCGCCCGCGGCGCCCAGCGCGATGCGGAGCTCGCCGGGCGCGGCGAAGACCTTGGCTTTGGAATAGTCGCCGGCCTCCGAAACGAGGAGCGTCCCGTCCGGGGCCCACGCGGAGATCCCCAGCGTCGTGGCCGCGGTCGCGTAGCTGCCGTCGCTGGCCAGTGCCCACCAAGCCGCTCCGGATCCGACCGTCGCGAGGGCATGCCCGTCCGAGGCGTCGTGGAACTCCACGCCTGCGGCGGTCCCGATGGCCACGGTGGTGCCCGCGAGCTCCACCGCCGAGGCGCCGTCCCCGGAGGCGAGTTCGGTCCCGGCGGTGTAGGCCCAGAGCGCCCAATGGCCCGAGTAATCCAGGCTGAGCGCCCGGTCGCCGCTCATGCGGAGGGCCTGGATGCCGTTGGCGTGCCCGAGATCCAGCAGAACCGTGGAGGGGCCCGGCGCAGCCACGCCCACGGACGCCGTGCCGGTCGCCTTGTCGTTGGCCGTGTTCGTGACCACGCACTGGAGG
>DATJFC010000094.1:0-2126 GCA_035495995.1 Holophagaceae bacterium | reverse complement strand
CGTAGTTGTTCGAGCAGTTCGTCGTGAGCGTGGGCAGCCCGAAAGTGTGGTGGTAGGCGCGCACGAGATGGTCGCTGCCGGCCTTGCTGGCGCTGTAGGGGCTGTTGGGCGCGTAGGCCATCTCCTCGTGGAATTTGCCCGTCTCGCCCAGGGACCCGTAGACCTCGTCCGTGGAGACATGGAGGAACCGGACCGCCTTGTCTCCTGCCCACACTTCCCGGGCCGCGTCCAGCAAGGCGAAGGTGCCGACGACATTCGTCTGTATGAAGGCGGCGGGTCCGGTGATGCTGTTGTCCACATGACTCTCGGCCGCGAAGTGGACGAGGGTCTTTACCTGGTGGCGTCCGATCAGGTGGGCCACCAGCTCCCGGTTCTGGATGTCAGCCTTGACCAACTCCACGCGATCGAGCCCATCGAGGTGCGACGCGTCCGCCGCGTAGGTCAGCTTGTCCAGCACGAGGATGCGGTCGCCGGGATGGGTGCGGTGCCAGCGGTGGACGAAGTTGGCGCCGATGAAGCCCGCGCCGCCGGTGACGAGGATGGTGTCCGCCATGGAAAACCTCTTGGGATCAAGATTCGTCATCGGCCTGGGAGATCGCGTTCGACCACTTCTCGAAGGCCCTCGCGCCAGTCTGGCATGAGGTCGGGGCCCAGGCTCCGGCGATGGGCGGCGTCCAGGACGGAATAGGCCGGACGCTTCGCCGGCGTGGGGTAGTCAGCGGTGCCGCAGGGGCTGAGGTCCGCCTTCACCTTGGCGGCCTCGAAGATCTCCTTCGCGAAGCCGTGCCAGGTGGTCTCGCCGCCGCAGGTCGCGTGGACGAGCCCCTGCCACCCCTGCTCTGCCGCAGCGCGCAGCTGGCGGGCCAGAGCCCGGCAGGTGGTCGGCGAGCCGCGCTGGTCGTCCACGACGCGCAGCGCGCGACCCTGGGCCGCGGCGTTCAGCATCGTGTTGAAGAAATTCTTGCCCCAGGCGTCGTAGAGCCAGCTCGTGCGGGCGATGAGGTGCCGGGTGCAATGCGCCGCCTGCCTCTCGCCTTCCAGTTTCGTGCGGCCATAGACCGAGACCGGATGGGTCGGGTCGTCCTCGCGGTAGGGACGCGTCCCCGTGCCGTCGAAGACATAGTCCGTGCTGATCTGGAGGAGATAGGCGCCGATGGCCTCGCAGGCTTCCGCCAGATGGCCCACGCCTTCGCCGTTCACGGCCATGGCGCGATCCGCCTCGGATTCGCAACGGTCCACCTGGGTGAAGGCCCCGGCGTTCACGACGACCTGCGGCCGCGCGCTCCGCACCGCGGCGCGGACGGACTCCGGGGAGGCGAGATCCAGCTCCGCCGAGCCCATCAGGGTGAGCTCGTGGCCGTTCCATTCCTGGCGGATCGCCCGGGCCAGCTGGCCGGAGCCACCGGTGACGAGGACTCTCATTTCAAGTGGGCCCGCCGGGCGAGCTCATCCAGGACGAAGGGATTGGACGGGTCGTCCTCGTGGCGGATCTCGTCGATGGGATGCTTCTTCCCCGCGCCCATGAAGAGCTGGTCCGGGCAGTTCACCACGAGACCCGGCTCGAAGCTGATGCAGCGGTAGCAGTGGACGACGCCCTTCGGCACGAGGATCGAGCCCGGGTTGTTGCCGCCCATGACCGCTTCCATCCGGTGCAGGTAGGTCGCGCTGTCCTTGCGGTTGTCCCAGAGGGACACCTTGAAGTCCCCCGGGCCGAACCAGCAGAAGAGGTCCGCCTGGTCCACATGCTCGTGGGGGCCGCGCAGGACGCCGGGCAGCGTGACGCTCACATAGGACATCTCCGGCCTGAACCAGGCCGGCAGCTCGTCATGGCGGAAGATCTCCGCCAGCCAGCCGCGCTCGTCGATGAACTTCCGGAAGGGCGTGACGACCACGCCTTCGATGGAACCGCGCTTGAATTCCATGCTCACACCTTCCGGGGGATGGCGGGGAAAGGCGGCTCCTCCTGGAGCGCCAATTCGTTGGCGTGGGCCAGGCTCGGGAAGGTCCCCGCGTCGCTCCACCAGCCCTTGAAGGTCCCGAAGCTCAGCTCGCCTTTGGCGATGTACGCGTTGTTCACGTCCGTGATCTCCATCTCGCCGCGGCCCGAGGGCTTCACGCCGCGGATG
>DATJFC010000093.1:0-3768 GCA_035495995.1 Holophagaceae bacterium | reverse complement strand
TCCTCCGTGGTGAATCAATTCAGCAGTGAGTTGACGAGCGAACTGGCGGCCTTGCCGTCGAAGGCGCCGCCGTGGGCGGCCTGGAGGGCCTTCATCACGAGGCCCATGTCCTTCTTCGACGCGGCGCCGGTGGACGCGATGGCCTCGCGGACGGCGTTCTCGAGCTGGACTCCCTCCAGCATGGCGGGCAGGTAGGCCTTGAGCACGGCGATCTCCGCCTGCTCGGAGGCGGCCCGGTCCGGGTGACCTGCCTTCGCGTACTGCTCGACGCTGTCCTCCCGCGACTTCACGAGCCGCTTGAACAGCGCGATGGAATCGGCCTCCGGCAGCTCGCCCTGCGGCCCCAGGCCCTTGGCCACGGCCTCGTTCTTGTAGGCGGCGAGGGCCATGCGGAGGACGCCCGTGCGGGCCGCGTCCCGGGCGAGCATGGAGGTCTTCAGGTCGGCGGTGAGTTTCTCGAGCATGTCGGCGTTTCCTTGGTGGGGATCTTCATAGTCCCGCGGAGCCCCTGATGCAGGAAGGGCGCCTTCCGGCGCCCTTCCTGCATCGAAGGCCTTCGGGCTCAGGCCTTCTCGTACTTGATGACTTCGACCGGGCATCCGGCGGCGGCGGCCACGATGCTGTCCTCGAGGGAGGTCTGCACGTCGGCGTTCAGCTCGCTCATCTCGTCGCGGTTCTCGGTCTGGGAGCCGTCCGCGCGGACCTCACCGCGGATGGTGCAGGTGGTGTCCGTCACATGGAACACGTCGGGGCACTCGGCCTCGCAGGCGTTGCAGACGATGCAGCCTTCCTCGATCCAGACCTTCGTGATGGCCATGTGATGTCTCCGTTGGAGCGCCCTCGGGGGCAACCCTGGAAGGCTAGCACGGGCGGCGGGGGCGGCCAACGGCCCAGTTTCGCGCGAAGATGTCCCCATGCCCCTGTCCGAGCTGGAGATCCTCGCCTTCATCCGCGCGCGCTTCCCGGGCGGGGAGGCCCTCGCCGACGACTGCGGCGCCCTGCCCGCCCCGCCCCGGGGCCAGACCCTCCTCGCGACCACGGATCTCATGGAGGAGGGGGTCCACTTCCGCCGGGACTGGCATCCGCCGGCCCTGCTGGCCCGCAAGCTCCTCACGGTGAACCTCTCGGATCTGGACGCCAGCGGCGCGGCGCCCTTGGGCTTCCTGCTCACCCTCGCCCTGCCGGGGGACCTGGACGCCGCCTGGCTGGAGGCCTTCCTCGGCGCCTTGGCCGGCGCGGCCAAGGCCGCGGACATCCCCGTGCTGGGCGGCGATACCGTGGGCCGGCGGGAGGGCATCGGCCTCGGCATGACGGCCTTCGGCGGCGCGGAGCGGTGGCTGCGCCGCGACGGGTTGAGGGCCGGCGACACGCTCTTCGTGGACCAGCCCCTGGGAGCGAGCCTGCGCGGCCTGCGGAAACTCCAGGCCGGATCGCGCGATCCCGCCGATCCCGACATCGCCGCCCACCTCGACCCGCGGCCCCATCTGGGCCTGGGCCTGAAGCTGGCGGCCATTCCGGAGGTCCGCGCCTGCATGGATCTCTCGGACGGCCTCAGCCGCGATCTGCGCAGCATGGCCGTCGCGAGCGGCCTGAGCGTCGTCGTGGACGCGGCATTGGGCGAGGACGCGCTCCGCGGCGGCGAGGACTACGCGCGCTGCTTCGGGTCGGACCTGCCTCGCGCGGAGCTGGAAGCCCGGCTCGGCCTGCCGCTCCAGACCGTGGGCCGGGCCATCCCGAAGGAAGACGCGCCTCTCTTCATCTATGATGGGAAGTCCCGCCGGCCCCTCGACGACCTGAGCTTCGACCACTTCACCTGACTTTGATGAGCGCTGATGAGCGTTGACAGACCGAGCGACGCGAAGGCCGCGGTCCCGAGAGGGTTCCGGGGCCGCATCAAGCACTTCTTCCTCCATCCCGAACTGGAGCCGGAACAGGTGGCCTGGAGCTTCGCGCTCGGCCTCGCCATCGCCTTCAATCCGCTGCTGGGACTCCACACCGTCCTGATCCTGCTCTTCTGCTTCATCTTCCGGCGCCTGCACATGCCGCTCATGTTCATGGGCGCCTTCGTGAACAACCCCTGGACCATGGTGCCCATCGCCACGCTCCAGGTGATCGTCGGCAACCTCCTGCGGGGCCGCGGGCTCCACCACGGTCTGGGCAAGATCCCCTGGCACGACATCAGCTGGCGCAACTTCGTCTCCTGGGCCGGCATGCAGGATCTGATCGAGCTGCTGCGGCCCGTGCTGAGCTCCTACCTCATCGGCGGCTTCCTCCTCTGCCTGCTGGCCCTGCCCATCGGATACTGGCTGACGCTGCAGGCCGTCCGCCGCATGCGCGCCGCCCACTTCCTCCACCACGACTGAAGGAGCACCCATGGACATGCGATTCCTCATGCGCCAGGCCCAGGCCATGCAGGCCAAGCTGGCGGAAGCCCAGGCGAACCTCCGCATCGACGGCACCGCCGGCGGCGGAAGCGTCAAGCTCACCCTCAACGGCGCCAAGGAAGTGGTCGCCGTGAAGATCTCCAAGGACGCCATGGATCCCGAGGACCCCAGCATGCTCGAGGACCTCATCGCCGCCGCCTTCAAGGACGGCGCCGCGAAGGTGGACGAGGCCATGAAGTCCGAGATGGGCGGAATGGGCGGCGGCATGAACCTGCCGGGGATCAAGTTCTAGTGCTCCGCTTCGCTTCGCAGGCTTCAGGCCTCAGGCTTCAGGCTTCGGGCCGACAAACCGGAGCTGGAGGCTCCGCACCCAGGCCCGACGCCCGACGCCCGACTCCCGATATCCCGCGCGGAGCGCGGCGATGAAGCTCCCCGCGCCGCTCGAGGCCGTCGTCGAGGCGCTGCAGACGCTGCCCGGCGTGGGCCAGAAGTCCGCCCAGCGCATGGCCCTCCACCTGCTGAAGGAAGGCCCCGACGCCATGCGGCATCTGGGCCATCTGCTGGACAATGCCGCCGAGAAGGTGGGCTTCTGCGCCACCTGCGGCGCCTTCGCGGACGCTCCGGAATGCGCCGTCTGCCGGGACCCGCACCGCGATGGCGCCGTGCTCACGGTGGTGGCGGAGGCCTCCAATGTCATCACCTTCGAGCGCAGCGGCCATTACCGGGGCCGTTACCATGTGCTCGGCGGCCTCATCTCACCCTTGAAGGGCGTGGGCCCGGACCAGCTGCGGGTGCGCGAACTCCTCAAGCGGCTGGAGCCCGGTGAAGTGCGCGAGCTCATCCTCGCCACCAACCCCACGCTGGACGGCGAGGCCACCGCCGCCTGGCTGGCCCGCATCCTCGAGCCCGCGGGATTGAAGATCTCCCGCATTGGCCTGGGCCTGCCCATCGGCAGCGACCTGGAATACGCCGACGACCTCACGCTGGACCGCGCGCTCGAAGGAAGGCGACCCGTATGAATCCGACGCCGGAATCCATTTCCTTCGTCCGCGCCGATATCGCGCCCATCGCCTTCCTCGGCGAGGCCTGGACGCGCGTGAAGGACCGCTACTGGCTGTTCCTGGGCATCACGGCGGTGGGCCTCCTGCTGGGCAGCGTGGCGCCCCTGGGCCTCCTGCTGGGCCCGATGATGTGCGGCATCTACCTCTGCTACCGCCAGCAGGCCCAGGGCCTGCCCATCACCTTCGACATGCTTTTCAAGGGCTTCGAGCATTTCTCCGAAGCCCTCATCGCCTCGCTGCTGATGATGGCGGCGAGCCTGGTGGCGATCCTGCCGCTGATGGCGCTGATGTTCATCCTCCTGTTCGCGGGCGCGCTGAGCGGC
>DATJFC010000092.1:0-7240 GCA_035495995.1 Holophagaceae bacterium | reverse complement strand
CGGCCGCCACGGGAGGGGCCCCTGCCACGCCGCCGCCCACGGTCTCAAGCAGCGGTTCGGGCGCGCCCACGGGCTGGGCCTGGGGCGGAGGCGGCGCCAGCTTCACGATGGCGGTCTCCTCCATGGGCGGACCCGCCGGGACAGGGGGAGGCAACGGCGCGGGGGCCGGAGCGGGCGCCGCGCCTTCGATCTTCGGGGGCCGGCCGGAGCGCACGCCCTTCATCGTCGCGTGCCCCGCCATCACGAGGCCGTAGAGGTCCTTGGCGACCTTCATCAAGGGCCGCTGCATGACTTCGGCCAGCTCGGCGAGGGTGTAGTACCCCGTGAGGACGGCCAGCAGCTTGACCTCGCGGGGATTGGCGCCCTTGGGCTCCTCGCCGGGCAGGAGGTTCGAGACGGGGTAGAGGTCCACGCTGGGGATCTTCTGGCTGATGACGCGCCACTCGTCCATGCGCATCCCCAGCTCGCTGAGGACCGCGGGCGTGCTCTTGGTGATGGTGGCGGGCGTGTCCTGCGCCCCCTCTTCGAACCGGTAGGTGCCGTCCAGCCAGAACGCGACTTCCAGCAGCGCCTCCATGCCCTGGCCGCCGCCGCTGCTGACGGCATGGACGATGCGTCCGTCCTTCAAATGGATGCGGGCCCGGTGGGACTCCTGCTCCACCACGAACACGCCTGATTTGCCGCCGCCGCACACCAATTGGATGATGTCGGCGATCGGCGTATCGCGCATGTTTCCCTGGATGCCGCCCTGGCTCATGCCGGACCTTCCTTCCCTGGTACCTGGTTCAGATCGGCCGATCTTAGCACGATCCCCTTCCCAGGCCTGGACTTGTCGAGGATGCTTGGATTCTATGGACGGCCATCTCCACCTCCCCAATCCCGAGCGGCCCTTCGCGCCCATCGACGCCGCCATCGAGGAAATCCGGCTCGGCCGGATGGTCGTCGTGGTGGATGACGAGGACCGGGAGAACGAAGGCGACCTCACCATGGCCGGCTCGGCCTGCACGCCGGAAGCCATCGCCTTCATGGCCACCCATGGCCGGGGCCTCATCTGCGTGACGCTGGAAGGCGAGACCCTGGACCGGCTCCAGATCCCCATGATGGTGCGGGACAACACCAGCCCCTTCGAGACGGCCTTCTGCATCTCGGTGGAGGCGCGGCACGGGACCACGACGGGCATCAGCGCCCAGGACCGCGCCCGCACGGTGCAGGCCCTCATCGACCCCGCCTCCAAACCGCACGACTTCGTGAAGCCGGGCCACATGTTCCCCCTGCGCGCGCGGTCCGGGGGCGTGCTGACCCGCACGGGGCAGACCGAGGCCTCCGTGGATCTGGCCCGGCTGGCGGGACTCCACCCCAGCGGCGTCATCTGCGAAATCATGAAGGATGACGGCACCATGGCGCGGGTTCCGGACCTGGTGGACTTCTGCCAGCGCCACGGGCTGCTCATGGTGACGGTGGCGGATCTCGTGGCCTACCGCCTCCGGAAGGAGCCGCTCGTGAAGGCTCTGGACATCCAGCCGAAGGAGACGGCCTGGGGGGCTTTGAAAGTCCACCGCTTCAAGAGTCTCCTGGATGGCGGCACCCATCTGGCCTTCGTCCTGGGCGACCTTTCCGGACCCGAACCCCCGTTGGTGCGGGTGCACCTGGAGACCCTTCCCGAGGATCTGCTGGGCTTCGGACCTCAATGCGGCACCTTCCAGGCCGCCATGGACGCCCTCGCCAAGGAGGGCCGCGGCGTCCTCGTCTACCTGCGCCGCCATGGGCGCACCGAGGGCGTGCTGGACGAGGGGGCTCCCGCGCCCGCGGCCATGGGCGACCGGGAATTCGGAGTGGGCGCCCAGATCCTCCGTGAACTGGGGGTGGGCGAGATGCGCCTCCTCAGCAGGCACGAAACTCGCTATGTTGGCCTCCGTGGATTCGGACTCGACATCCGCGCCCATGTCCCCCTCCAGTCCCCTTCCCAGCCCTCCTGAGGCCCCGCGCCGTGATCAGCACCGTCTTCCTGACCAAGTCCCCCCTCTTCAGGAACCTGGATGAGCAAGAGCGCGCCCAGATCCTCATCGCGGGCCAGATGAAGCCCTACAAGGAGGGGCAGAAAGTCTTCTCCGAGGGCGACGACGGCGACGGCATGTTCGTCGTCGTGAAGGGCGCCGTGCGCATTTCCAAGCGGGCCCCCAGCGGCGAGGAAGCCCTCGCCGTGCTGGAGCCCCACGCCTTCTTCGGGGAGATGTCCCTCATCGACAACAGCCCCCGCGCCGCGGACGCCATCGCCCATGAGGACTGCGAGCTCTTCTTCATCCCGCTGAAGGAGCTGCGCACCCTCATCGAATCCCACCACCAGCTGGCCTTGAAAATCCTATTCGCCCTCTCGGAAACGCTGGCCATGCGCCTGCGGGAGACCAACGAGCGGTACATGAGCGTCTTCACCATCGCCCAGTGGGGGAACTCCGGGAACGGCAGCCCTGGTATCCTTCCCCTTCCGTGAGGCCCCGGGCCTCCACCTGAAGGAGTCTCCATGTCCGATATGGTCGCCCACATCACCGATTCCGAGTTCCCCAACGCCGTGCAGCAGGGCGTCACCCTGGTGGATTTCTGGGCTCCCTGGTGCGGCCCCTGCAAGGCCATCGCCCCCATGCTCGACGAGCTGGCCGGCGAGCTGGGCGGCAAGGCGAAGATCGTGAAGATGAATGTGGACGAGAACCCCGAGGTCGCCGGCTCCTTCGGCATCATGTCCATCCCCACCCTGATCCTGTTCAAGGACGGCAAGCCCGTGAACAAGCTCGTGGGCGGCCAGCCCAAGCCCCAGCTCAAGGCCTTCATCGAGAGCGCGCTCTGATCTGAGACCGGGTTTCCGGAAAGAAACGGGCCCCGCGAGGGGCCCGTTTCTTTCCGGGTCGGGGCATCAGCCCTTCCGCTTGAGCCCCATCCGGATCTGGTTGCCCTTCTCGTTGAAGAGCACCTCGTCCATGACGAGCTGGATGAGCGGCAGGCCGCGGCCGCAGTGGCGGGCCTGGTGGGCCGCGTCTTCCGGCGAGACGAGCTGGCTGGAGTTGAAGCCCTTGCCCTCGTCCGTGATGAGCACCTCGTAGACCTCGTGGGAAAGGTGCGTCTCCACCTCGATGGTGCGGGCGGCGTAAGCGGGATCGGCCAGCCGCTGGCGGCGCAGGCTGTCGTAGGGGTCTTCATCCATCGAGAAGAGGTCC
The DNA here is from genome assembly GCA_035495995.1 of Holophagaceae bacterium. Classification (GTDB taxonomy): domain Bacteria; phylum Acidobacteriota; class Holophagae; order Holophagales; family Holophagaceae; genus JAFDVN01. The sequence goes on along the minus strand of DATJFC010000092.1, from coordinate 4,034 downwards.
GCCTTCAGGTCCGAATCCAGCTCCAGGTTCCCGTGGTCCAAGGCGTTGACGAGCGCTTCGTGGAAAGCCATGGCGACCACATCGATGTTCTGGTCCGTGGCGAAACCCATGGGCACGAGCCGCTCCGTGAGGTGGCGCAGCAGGCCCGGGATGTCCAGCTCGTCGGATCTGAAATGGAAGTGGCGGCTCTCTTCCATCAGCCCCTTGAGGCCCGTCTCCGCCTGCCGGTACTCCCGGTGGGCCTCCACGAGGTGGAAGACGCTCTTCACCATTTCCCGGATGGGCACGGGCTTCATGAAGAAGTTGGCGGCGCCCATGCGCATGGCGCGGATGGCGTAGTCCACCGAGCTTTCGGCGGTCATGAGCACGACGGGCAGGTGGGGGCGGATGGACTTCACCCGGTGGATGACATCGAAGCCGTCCATGCCGTCCATGTTGATGTCCGACACCACCAGGTCGAAGGCGGGTCCTGCGGCCTGCTCCAGGAGCCCCAGCGCTCGGCGCCCGTCGTTGAACGGATGCACGACCATCCCGTGCGATTTCAGCGCTTCCTCCACCATCTCGAGGACCGAACGGTCGTCGTCGATGAGCAGGACCTGGGGCGGAATGCTCGGCATGCATGGCTCCGGTGGGTTCGAAGAATCCTATTCCGGGCGGACAGCGCTTGGAAGCAGAGGTTCCATCAGGCGCCAGGTCCGCTCCAGAGCGCCCAGCATGGCCGCGAGATGGAGCGGAGGCTGTTCGGGAGAGGAGACCGGGCGCAGCGGAGCCTCTTCCAGCGCGCCCCGGAGCGCGCCCGGCAGGCCGGCCTCCTCCACGACGCGCACCGCCCGGAAAGCCTTGAGGGGCGCGACCAGATCCTCGAAGTTGGAGAAGCCCGGCCCGATGATCACGGGCATCCCGAAGCGCGCCGGCTCCAGCGGGTTGTGGCCGCCCTCCGCGCGCCAGCCCCCGCCCACGAGGGCCACCGTGCCTTCGCCGTAGGCGCGGGGCAGCTCTCCCAGCGTGTCCAGCAGGAGCGCCTCGACCTTGTTCCAACCGCCGCCTTCCCAGCCGGCGGAGGCCCGCCTGAAGTCGAGGCCTTCTGATTCGAAGAGCCGCGCCGTCTCATCGAAGCGCCGCGGCTGCCGCGGGGCGAGGATGAGGCGCAGGCCGGGGAGCGGAACCCGCGCCGCGCGCCAGGCCTCCACCACGAGGGGCTCCTCGCCTTCGACGGTGTTGCCCGCGACGACCACGGGGGCGTCCGCCCAGCCGCTCCGCAGCGCCGACCAGCCTTCATGCAGCGGCGGAGGCGGCGGCAGGTCCGCCTTGAGGTTGCCGCCCACCTCCACGCGCTTGGCGCCGAGCGCCTTGAACGCGTTTGAACTGGCTTCGTCCCGCGCCACGACGAGGCTGAGATCCCGGATCGCCGAGGCGACGAAGGGTCCGCGGCTGCGCCCCGTCAGGCGCCCGTTCACCACGGCCGAGGGGATGCCGCGGAGCCTCAGGACCCTCAGGAGGTTGGGCCACAGCTCCGTTTCAAGGGCGATGAAGGCCGCTGGCGGCGCCGCGAAGAACCGGCTCAGCCCGGGTCCGTCGTCCAGGGGGAAGGCGCCGCCGCTAAGCAGCCCCAGGCCGCCGTCCCAGCGCGGCAGCCGCTCATTCAGCAGGGCGAGGCCTCCGGCGGTGCCGGTGGTGAGGTGCACGCGATGGCCCGCCGCGAGCAGGCGCGCGAGCAGCCCCTCCGCCAGCAGCAGCTCACCCACGCTGACCGCGTGGAGCCACACCCATCGCCCGGCCGGCAGGTCCTCAGGCGGCGCCGCCTCGAGCCGGAGACGCCAGCCTTCCGGCAGCGCCCGCCGCACTCCGCGCGCCAGGCCCCCGGCCGCGTTCACGAGGGAGGCGTAGCTCGCGTGGGTGAAATCCATTCTTCTAGTCTTGCAGGCTGGAGGCTGGAGGCTGGAGGTCCAATCTGCGGGCGCCCCGCGGCCGAGTCTTCTTTTCTGTGAGCGTCGGCGCCAAAGGCGCCGAAGAAGCACCTCCAGCCTCCAGCCTCCGGTCTCCAGCCTCATAATGCTTCCATGGTGGAAGTCCTCATCGTCACCGGCCCGCTGGGCGCCGGTAAAACCACGGCCGTGAACCGGCTCCTGAAGCGCGAGGCCGCCAGGGGCGGCCGCGTGGCCGTGCTCATCAATGAATTCGGCGCGGTGAGCGTGGACGGCCCCTTGGTGGCCTCCGAACGCCCCGAACTGGCGGGCGTGGCGGATCTGGTGGGCGGCTGCGCCTGCTGCAGCCTTCGCGAGGATGTGGTGAAGGTCCTCGCCAGCTGGTGCGCCCAGCCGGAGGAGGTCCGGCCCCAGCGGATCGTGCTGGAGACCACCGGCCTCGCGGATCCTTCGGACCTGGTGGATCTGGAGCTGGATCCGGAACTGCACGGGAAGCTGCGCGTCGCGGGTGTGCTCACGGTGGTCTCCGCCCTCACGCCGCTGCATCACCTCCAAGAGCGCGGGCTGCTCAGGCGCCAGGTCGCCATGGCGAGCCTGTTGCACCTCAGCAAGGCCGACCTCGATCCCTCCGCGGCCCTGGCGTGGGAATCCCAGGTCCGCGCCGCCCACCCGGCCCTGCCCCAGGCGCGGCTTTGGAACGGAGCCGCGCCGCCGGACGCGCCTGATCCCTGGACTTGCACAGCGCCCGATGGCGCTCCCGAAGCCCTGGAGGGCCCGAGTTTCGGATCCGCCCGGGCCTTCCACCTGGCCTTCGACCATCCTGTCGATCCGGAAGCGCTGGAGACGCTCTTCGAAGGCCCCGGCCCGGCCGGTGAGCTGCTGCGGGCCAAGGGAGTCGTCCGTTTCGAGGGGTGGCCCGCCCGCGCCGATGGCAGCGACCGCTGGAGCTTCCAGGTGGCGGATGGCCGCCTGGAAGTGGCGCCCCTGCCCCTTCCCGCGAACGGCGAGGCCCCGCCCGCCATGGCCGTCCTCATCGGCCTCGGCCTGGATGGCACGGCCTGGAAGCAGGCCCTGCGCGGCCTGGAACGCGCTCCGGCGGGATCGCGCAAAAAGGTCGTCCTGAAGGCCGAATAGAGCTAGACAACGGCGCGGCGGACGGCACAATCGGCGCGCTCCGGGGAGGGCCATGCGACTCGTCTGTCCAGCCGCCTTCAAGGGGACGCTCAGTCCCCTTGCGGCGGCGCGGCTGCTCATGGAGCCGGGCGACCGGCTGCTGCCCCTTTCGGATGGCGGCGACGGCTTCCTGGAATGCCTGCACGCGGGGCTCGGCGGGGAATGGCGGGAGGCCGAGGCCTCGGATCCCTTCGGGCGGAGCCGGCCGGTGCCCTGGCTGCTGCTGGGCGATGGCACGGCCTGCGTGGAGAGCGCCAAAGTCATCGGCCTCGCGGGGCTCGACAAGCTCGATCCGCTCGCGGCCACGAGCCGCGGCCTCGCGGAGCTGCTGAAGGCGGTGCTCGCCACGAAGCCCAAGCGCCTTTGGGTGGGCCTCGGAGGCACGGCCACCGTGGATGGCGGCGCGGGCTGGCCCTCCCTCAAACTGCCGCCCACCACCGCCTTCTGCGATGTGACGACGGACCTCGCGGAGGCCGCGCGGATGTTCGGCCCGCAAAAGGGCGCGTCCAAGGCGGACATTCCCGTGCTCACCGAGCGGCTGCTCGGGCTCTGCCTGCCCCGAGGCCCCCGCACGGGAGCGGCCGGGGGCCTGGGCGCGAAATTCGCCTCCCTCGGCGCCACGCTCGTTGACGGGGCCGAAGAGATGCTCCGGGCGCTGGGTTTCGACCAGGCCCTGGAGGGCTGCGAAGCGGTCGTCACGGGGGAAGGGCGCCTCGACGCCTCCACCCTCGAAGGCAAGCTGCCCTGGCGCGTGGCGCTGCGGGCCCATGTCTTCGGCCTGCCCGTGCTGGGCCATTTCGGCAGCTACGGCGCGGGCTGGGAGGCCGCGGCGGAGGCCTTCGACGAGCTGACCTTCGGAGATCCGCGGCACGAGGACCGCGCGGTGCCGATGATCTGAGGCGCGCGGGGCCTTGGCGAGGATGGAAGAGCCTGCTT
>DATJFC010000091.1:0-2788 GCA_035495995.1 Holophagaceae bacterium | reverse complement strand
CGCCTGCCGGGCCTCGCGAGGCTCATCGCCTGGACCACCCTCAAGCGCGATGAGCGCCGCTTCCGCCGCGGAAGCCGTTAGCGGGCTCCAGCCTCCAGGCTTCGGGCCTGCGTCGTTGAGTCCAGTCGCTCGTTGCCGACTCGCCTGGACCGGCAAGGTAGCCTGGAGCCCGTAGCCTGGAGCCTGACTTGTTCTTCCACGACGCGCTGGCCAACTGGGTGGTGAAGTACCTGACGGCGGAGCAGCCGGGCCACCAGCGCCGAACGCCGCTGGACATGGACCGCTTCAAGCGCGCGCTGCGCCCCGGCGACGTGGTGCTGGTGGAAGGCCGCACGCGCATCAGCCGCATCATCATGACCCTCAGCCAGAGCAGCTGGAGCCACGCCTTCCTCTACCTGGGCGACGCGCTCCTGCGCTGGGGCGGGCCGGAGGCGGAGAAGGCCGTGGCGCGCTTCGGGCCCGAGGCGGCCTTCCTCGGCATCGAGAGCGACATGCGCGAAGGCGTGCGCGTGGTGCCCGTGGCCTGGTACGCCGAGCAGAACCTGCGGCATTGCCGTCCGCACGGCCTGAAGCCGGAGGACCGCGACCGCGTGCTGGCGGAGGCGCTGCGCCATCTGGGCGTGCGCTACGACCGGCGCAACATCTTCGACCTGGGCCGCTACCTCACGCCCTTCCACCTGCTGCCGGAGCGCTGGCGCCGCAAGCCGCTCTACCTGGGCAGCTCCACGAGCCGCGAGATCATCTGCTCCGCCCTCCTGGCGAAGGCCTTCTACAAGGTGAACTACCCCATCACGCCCGTCCGCTCCACGCTGGACGGCAAGCGCCCGCACTGGTCCGCCCGCCATCCGAGCTACATCATGCCCCGCGACTTCGACCTCTCGCCCAACTTCGAGATCCTCAAGGTCCACCAGGGCGAAGAGCAGCGCTTCGGCTACGGCGAGGCGTGAACGGAAGCGACTCACCGCGAAGTCGCGAAGGACGCAAAGAAGCGCGAAAAGCTGAAGCCGATTTGCCCGCTTTTCTTCGCGTCTTCGCGGTTCAGCGCTTCACGCGCGCCGGATCGTCCCAGAAGGGGTAGAAGCAATACCACTGGCTGGGGTCGCGGCGCACGAGCGCCTCCAGGTCGGCGGCATAGCGGCGCATGCCCGCTTCGATCTCTTTCATGCGCTCGCCGCGGCCGCCGCGGATGTGGATGGGTTCGCCGAAGCTGCCCTGGAAACGGCCCTCCTCGTCCACCCACAGGAAGGCCGTGAGGATGGGCGCGCCGGTCATGGCCGCCAGCTCCCAGGGCCCGCGCGGGAAGAACACTTCACGGCCGAAGAAGGGGATCGGCAGCCCGTTGAGGCTGAAGTCGCGGTCGCCCTGCATGCCCACGAGCTTGCCCTCCCGCAGCAGCTTCACCAGCGGCAAGGTGGAGAAGCCCCTGCCATCCACCGGGATGCCGATGACGCCGCCCTGCTTGCGCAGGCCGCTCCGCAACCGTTCCACGGCCGCGAAGCGGTCCGGCTTGTAGACGGCGTGGACGGACTGGCCCCTGGCCCGCAAGGGGAGCCCGCCCAGCTCGAAGTTCCCGGCGTGGGCCGTGAGGAGGATGGCGCCCGTGCCCGCCTGGATGATGCGGTCGAGGTGCTCCGTGCCGGTGTAGGGGCCGAAGACCGCGAGGGCCTCCTCCGGCGGGCGCTGGCCGAAGTAGAAGAAGTCCACCCAGGCGCGGGCGTGCTGGCGCACCATGCGCCGCGCGAGGCGGTCCACTTCCGGATGGGTGACGGCGTGGCCCGTCACCTGGGCCATGTTGGCCTTCACGGCCTCCAGGTACTTGGGCCGCAGCGCCATGAAGGCGTTGGAGACCTGGTCCGCGATCTCGTGGCCGCGCGAGCGGCGCGCGAAGGTGCGCGCCGCGAAGAGGAAGAGCGGGAACAGCGTGCCGAAGACGCCGGCGTAGGCCAGGTCCATCAGCTTCGAATCCCCCTGCATCCGGTCCTGCATCACCCGCCCCGCTGGTTCGGATTGCGCTCTTCCATCTCCAGCCAGAGCCGCTGCAGGCTCTGGAGCCGTTCCGGGTAGTCGAGGTCCAGATCCTCGTCCTCGGGGTCGTGGGCCATGGGGTCTTCCAGCCATTCGGCGGGGAATTCGGGGAAGACCTTCGCCAGCAGCGCGCGGTCGAAGCCGCGCACGCTGAGGTTGCGGATGCCGGGCGTGTCGATGAGCGTGCCGCCGCCTTCCAGCGGCAGCCAGCGCGCGGCGGTGGTGGTCTGGCGCCCGGTGCCGAAGCGGGTGAGCCCGCCCGTTTTCAGCTCCACATCCGGGTGCAGGGCGTTCACCAGCGTGCTCTTGCCCACGCCGCTGTGGCCCAGGAGCACGGCGATGCGGCCGTTCAGCAGCGCCTTCAGCGGCTCGACGCCTTCATCGTTGAGAGCCGAGGTCTCGTGGACGGGCACGCCTTGCGCCCGCAGCGGATCCAGCTCCGGCAGCGTGTCCTGCCGGGAAGCCCGATCCCGCTTGGTGACGATGACGCGGAGGTCCATGCCCGCCGAGAGGGCGAGCACCTGGGCGCGCTCGACCAGGCCCGGGCGCAGAGGCGGATCCACCACCGCCACGCAGATCCAGAGTTCGTCGGCATTGGAGGCCACCAGCTGCCAGGGCTCGCGGTCGTCGATGCCGCCGCGCTTGAGCAGGGTCCGGCGCGGGCTCACGGCGATGACCTGCGCCTGGGGGAGCTTGGGGTCGAAGGACTGGTCCGTCTCCAGGGGCACGGGGGAGTAGCGCACCCTGTCGCCGCAGACCAGCT
>DATJFC010000090.1:0-3464 GCA_035495995.1 Holophagaceae bacterium | reverse complement strand
TGTGGGCCGGGGCCGTGCTCGGCCTGTCGCAGCGGTTCCGGGTGCTCACCTTCGACTCCCGGGGACAGGGCCGTTCGGATGCGCCGGAGGAAGGCCCCTATCCCACGGCGCAGTTGGCTCAGGATGCCTGGGAATTGTTCGGGATCCTGGGCATCGAAAGGCCCTGGCTGGTGGGGCTCTCCAACGGTTCGGCCATGAGCCTCGAGCTGCTGGCCGACCATCCCGGCGCCTTCGCCGGAGCCGTCCTCACCAGTTCGGTGCCGCGCATCGACTTCGCCATGGAGCTGAAGGCCCGCCACTGGGCCCAGTGCCTGGAGACGGGCGGTCCCCTCTTCCAGTTCGACGCCGTGGCCCCCTTCCTATGGGGGGACCGCTTCCTGGAGGCCCGCCACGGGGTGCTCCGGGCCTACCACCAGGTGGTGACGGGGCAGGGCCCCACCCATGGCCCGTTGCACCAGATCCGGGGCATATTCGGGTGGGACATCCGCCTTCGTCTGGGCGCCATCCGGGCTCCGCTCCTGGTGCTAAGTGGAGCAGAGGATCTTTTAACTCCAGCTTGGAAATGTTTAGAAACAAGCCAATTGATTGAGCATTCTCGATTCGAGATTGTGCCTGGCGTCGGCCACTCCTTTCCCGTGGAAGATCCCAAACGATTTGTCACGAGGGTGTTGCAATTCACGAATCGGTCCTGAGGACTTGGACGCGCGGCTGGCCGGACCTATCCTTGAACATTCCGGCATCCATTCTTTGAAGCCCATCCCAACCTGGGGTCTGCCATGGCCACGAAGACCGAGGCGGTCGACACCGCGCACAACCTTCAGGAATTGAAGGAGATGTCCGTTGGCCGCCTGGCTGAGCTGGCCAAGGGCCTGAAGGTCGAGAACCCGCTCTCCATGCGCAAGCAGGAGCTGGTCTTCCACATCCTGGAGAAGCAGGCCGAGCGGGAGGGCCATTTCTTCGCCGAAGGCGTGCTGGAGGTGCTGCCGGAGGGCTTCGGCTTCCTGCGCAGCCCCGACCACAACTACCTGGCGGGGCCCGAGGACATCTACATCAGCCCCTCCCAGATCCGCCGCTTCAATCTCCACACGGGCGACACCCTCTCCGGCATGATCCGGCCGCCTAAGGAGAACGAGAAGTTCTTCGCCATGCTGCGCATCGACGCGGTGAACTTCGACCCGCCCCAGAACGCCAAGGACCGCCTCCATTTCGACAACCTTGTGCCGCTCTATCCCAAAGTGATGCTGAAGATGGAGCGGGATCCTCAAGAGATCTCCACGCGGGTCATGGACCTCATGACCCCCCTCGGCAAAGGCCAGCGCGCCCTCATCGTGGCGCCGCCCCGCACGGGCAAGACCGTCCTCCTCCAGAACATCGCCAACTCCATCACCACCAACCACCCGGAGGTGAACCTCCTCGTCCTGCTCATCGACGAGCGGCCCGAGGAGGTCACGGACATGGAGCGCAATGTGAAGGGCGAGGTCATCTCCTCCACCTTCGACGAGCCCGCCACCCGCCACGTCCAGGTGGCCGAGATGGTCATCGAGAAGGCCAAACGCCTCGTGGAGCACGGCAAGGACGTCGTCATCCTCCTGGATTCCATCACCCGCCTGGCCCGGGCCTACAACACCGTCGTGCCCCCCAGCGGCAAGGTGCTCTCCGGCGGCGTGGACTCCAACGCGCTCCAGCGGCCCAAGCGCTTCTTCGGCGCGGCCCGCAGCATCGAGGAGGGCGGCTCCCTCACCATCGTCGCCACGGCCCTCATCGAGACGGGATCGCGCATGGACGATGTGATCTTCGAGGAGTTCAAGGGCACGGGCAACAGCGAGATCGTGCTGGACCGGAAGCTGAGCGACAAGCGCGTCTTCCCGGCCATGGACATCCAGAAGAGCGGCACCCGCAAGGAAGACCTGCTCATGGAGCCCGCCAAGCTCGCCAAGGTCTGGGTGCTCCGCAAGATCCTCAGCGGCAGCGGCCCCGTGGAGTCCATGGAGCTGCTGGTGGACCGCCTCGGCAAGACCAAGAGCAACGACGAGTTCCTGGCGGCGCTTCAAGAACCGGCGGGAAGGCGCTAGCCGCTTCTGCTCGACACCTGCCCCAGGTCACCGATAATCGCGCTGTGCCCTCTCCCGCCGCCGCCCTCGTCCTGATCCGCAATGCGGATCTCTACGCGCCCGAGGCCGTCGGCATGCGGCACCTCCTCGTGGGCGGCGGGAAGGTGCTGTGGATCGGCGAGCGCGTTCCCGACTTTCCCTTCGAGGTCCAGAGCGTGGATCTGGGAGGGCGCAGGCTCGTCCCCGGCTTCATCGACATGCACGCCCATGTGACCGGCGGCGGCGGCGAGGCCGGACCGCACACGAAGGTCCCGCCCGTGCCGCTCTCCCGCTTCACCCTCGGCGGCGTGACGACCGTCGTGGGACTGCTCGGAACCGACGACACGACGCGCACGACGGGCGAGCTGGTGGCGGGCATCCATGGCCTGCGCGCGGAGGGCCTCAACGCCTTCGGCTTCACCGGCGGCTACCATGTGCCGCCCACGACGCTCACGGGCACCGTGCGCGGCGACCTCGCCTTCGTGGACTGCCTCATCGGCGTCGGCGAGCTGGCCCTCAGCGATCACCGCTCCAGCCAGCCCACGCTGGATGAAGTGCTCCGCGTCGCCGCCGACGCCCATGTGGGCGGCCTCATGACGGGCAAGGCCGGCATCCTCCACCTGCACCTCGGCGATGGCGAGCGCGGGCTCGCGATGGTGCGCGAGGCGCTGGATCGCAGCGAGCTGCCGCCGCGCGTCTTCAACCCGACCCATGTGAACCGCCGCAAGGCGCTCTTCGAGGAAGCCATCGCCCTCGCGCGGCGCGGCTGCACCGTGGACCTCACGGCCTTCCCCGTGGAAGAGGGCGAAGACGCCTGGACCGCCGCCGAGGGCTTGCGCCGCTACCTCGCCAGCGGCGCGCCGTCCGAGTGCGTGACCCTCAGCTCCGATGGCGGCGGCTGCTTGCCGCATTTCGATCACGAAGGCCAGGTGTCGCGCATGGGCATCGGCTCGCCGGGCGCGCTGGCGGAGACGCTGGTCGAGCTGCTGGCTTCCGGCGAACGCCTTGAAAAGGTGCTTCCGGCCATCACGCGCAACCCCGCGCGGCTGCTCCGGCTTCATGACAAGGGCCGCGTCGCCATTGGAGCCGACGCGGATTTAATCGCGCTCGACGAGACGGGAAGGCCGCGGGATGTGATGATTAGGGGCGCGTGGTTCGTCAGGGAGGGAGTCCCCGAGCGGCGCGGCCTGTTCGAGGAGTCCGGTCCATGAGTCCAAGCAGGGTGCCCGAGGGTTCGCAGCGCGGCTGGATCATTCCCATCGGCGGCGCCGAGGAGAAGGAGAAGGACCACGACCCCCGCATTCTCCGGCGTTTCGTGGAACTCTGCGGCGGCGAGCACGCCGACATCGTCGTCTTCCCCACCGCCAGCCGCCT
>DATJFC010000089.1:0-2906 GCA_035495995.1 Holophagaceae bacterium | reverse complement strand
CCTGCTCCTGGGCCTGTGGGGGCTCCGCCTGCTGAAGGCGCCGCAGGATTAGACTGGAGGCTGAGGAGTACCCGTGGCCTTCGACTTCGCCCGACCCTGGACCGACCAGAGCTTCTTCCTCATCGCGGGGCCCTGCGTCATCGAAAGCCGCGAGCACGCGCAGCTCATGTCGAAGGAGCTGAAGCAGCTCGCGGACGCGCGCGGCATCCCCTTCCTCTACAAAAGCAGCTTCGACAAGGCCAACCGCACGAGCCTCGGCAGCGCCCGCGGCCCGGGCATGGACGCGGGCCTCGACATCCTCGCGGAGATCCGCGAGCGCCTGGGCGTGCCCGTGCTGACGGATGTGCACGAATCCATCCAGTGCGGAGCCGTGGCCAAGGCGGTGGATGTCCTCCAGATCCCCGCCTTCCTCTGCCGCCAGACGGACCTGCTGCTGGCGGCGGGCGCGACGGGCAGGACGGTCAATGTGAAGAAGGGCCAGTTCCTCGCGCCCTGGGACTTGCAGCACGCGGTGAAGAAGATTCGCAGCGCGGGCGGTGGCGGGCCCGTGTGGGTGACGGAGCGCGGATCATCGTTCGGCTACGGCAACCTCGTCGTGGATTTCCAGAGCTTCCCGCATCTGCGCAAGACGGGCTGCCCCGTCGTCTTCGACGCCACGCACTCCGTGCAGAAGCCCGGCGCCCTCGGCGACAAGACCGGCGGCGCCCGGGAGATGATCCCCACCCTGGCCCGCGCGGCAGCCACGGCGGTGGATGGCTTCTTCTTCGAGGTCCACGACTGCCCTGAGAAGGCCTTCAGCGACGGTCCCAACGCCATGCGCCTCGAGGAGTTCGGAAGCCTGCTGGACCAGCTTCTCGTCCTCTGGCGCGCGGGCCGCAAGGCCGTCCTCGACGATCCCGCCGCGCGCGCCTGAGGCCATGCCCGCCCCGCTCCGTGTCGCCCGCGATCTGGAGCTGCGTTCCCTGAAGCTCGCGGACGCGCCCGCGCTCTTCGCGCTGGTGGACGCGAACCGCGCCCATCTCCGCCGCTGGCTGCCTTGGGTGGACGCGAACACCGGTGTCGCCCACACCCGGGCCTTCATCCGCCTCCACCAATCGCTGGAACGGCAGGCCCAGGTGCGGACCTTCGCCTTGTGGTGGAAGGGCTCCCTCGTCGGCGTGGCCGGCCTCCACAGCCTCGACCCGGACAACGCCTCCGCCTCCGTGGGCTACTGGCTTGCGGCCGAGGCCGAGGGCCGCGGCCTCATGGCCAAGGCCGTGGCCCGCCTGCTGGACCTCGGTTTCGGCCCCATGAAGCTGCACCGCGTCGAGCTGCGCGCCGGCGTGCGCAACCGCCGCTCCCGCGCCCTCGCCGAACGCCTGGGCTTCCGCCACGAAGGCACGGCGAGAGGCGCCCAGGCCCTGCACGGCCGCCACATCGACCTCGCCGTCTACGCGCTGGAAGCGGAGGACTGGCCTACTCGTTCGCCGCGGCGTAGGTGAGGTTCAGCAGCGCCATGGCGCGGGTCACCTTGCCAATGCTGTTCTGCGTGGTGTCCGTGTAGGCGATGCCGCGCTTGTCCAGGGCCTCGTAGTCGAAGTTGCCCTGGCCCGAAAGGTCGAAGCAGAGGGCGCCGTCCTTGATCCAGTCCGTGCGGATCTGGTAGCCGGCCGCGGGCACGGCGCTGACGATGACATCCGCCAGCTTGATGAAGGCCTCCAGGTGGCCCACGTTCGTGTTCGCGTGGCAGATGATGGGCGTGCCCTTGAGGTTCGCCACCATGGCGTTGAGGGGGCGGCCGATGCGCAGGGAGTCGTTGATGATGAGCACGGTCTTGCCCGTGAGCCAGGTGTCTCCGTAGCCGCGCTTGATGGTCTTCACGACGGCGCGGGCCGTGCACGGCGTCATGCAGCGCTTGTCACCGCCCTCCATGCGCTTCTTGTACTTGTTCAGGTAGCCGATGTTCGTCGCGTGCAGGCCTTCGATGTCCTTGTCGGGGTCCACGAGGTCCATGATCTCGTCGTCCTTCAGCCCGGGGTAGCGGAGCGGATAGAAGATGAAGGTGCCGTGGTTCTTGGGGTCCTGGTTGAGCCGGGAGATGGTCTTTACCAGCTCGAGCCCGCTCTTCACGGCGATGTCCCTGGCGTCCACGCCCAGATCCTCGCAGTCCTTCATGAGCCAGCGGTGGTAGGTGATGCAGCCCAGGTCGTCGCAGCCGAGGATGACGCCGAGGCCCGGCGAGAAGCCCAGCTTCGCGATGTTGGACTTCACCAGGGCCCGGTAGTGGTCCGCGGTCTCGTGGCAGTCGAGCCGCCCGGTCGGGATGTGGTCCATGGCGTCCTCCGATCCTTCATTATCGCCGGGCCGCGCGGGGCCGCGTCATGATGAAGCCATGCGCTGGACGAAGGCCAAGCTGAGCGAGCTCCAGGACCGCCTCCGGGCGGCCTATCCGGACGCGCGCTGCGCCCTGGACCATGGGGACCCCTTCCAGCTGGTCGTGGCGACAATCCTGAGCGCCCAATGCACGGACGCCCGCGTGAACCTCACGACGCCCGCGCTGTTCAAGCGCTATCCGGACGCCGCCGCGCTGGCGAAAGCGAAGCTGCCAGAGCTCGAGGCGCTCATCCATTCCACGGGCTTCTACCGCAACAAGGCGAAGAACCTGCTGGGCCTGGGCCAGGCGCTCATCGCGCGCCACGGCGGCCAGGTTCCCGGCGACGCCGAGGCGCTCGCGAGCCTGCCGGGCGTGGGGCAAAAGACCGCCAATGTCGTCCTCGCCAACGCCTTCGGTGTCCCCGCTCTCGCGGTGGACACGCACATCTTCCGGGTGGCTCGGCGGCTGGGCCTCAGCAAGGCGAAGACGCCCGAAAAGGTGGAGGAGGATCTCTGCCGCCTCTTCCCCCGCGAGGACTGGATCGAGCTCCACC
>DATJFC010000088.1:0-7306 GCA_035495995.1 Holophagaceae bacterium | reverse complement strand
AGGGGCGGGGACATTGACGGTGTTGGTGTCCAAGGCGATCGTCCCGGCGGTGATCGCGCCGGTCAGGATCCGTCCGTTGATCACCGCGCCGGTCTGGCCAGTGGTGTCCCTGCCGGCGACGACGGTGCCGTAGAAGATGGTGCCGACCCCGATGGTCGCGTCGGAGGTGGGGACCCAGAACACATTCTTCGCCTGCGCGCCGTTGGCGAGGGAGACGCTGGCGCTGGTGGTGAGGGAGGAACCGATCTGGAAGACCCAAACCGCGTTCGCATTGCCGCCGGCGTCGAGCACGAGCGGAGTGGAGATCAGCATCGTGCTGCCGGAGGTGTAGGTGCCCGGAGGGATGCCGGTGGGATACAGGGCGCCCAGATCCGCGCCGGCCGAGATGGTGGTTCCGGGGGGCAGGTTCTTGGCGTAGTTGTAGGCGGTCAGCAGATCAGCGCGCGCCTGCGCGGAGACCGTGTCGTTCACATGGATGGAACCGTTCACCACTCCGGGAGGGAACCCGGTCATCGAAGTGCCGGGGTCGAGGGAGACATCGCCGTTGATGAGGGTGGCGCCGGTGTTGGTGATCGCGGAGGTGGCCATGATCCCGAAGGTGGCGGCCGAGCCGAGATTGACGCCGCCAGGCGCGACCCCAGTTCCCGTCGTGAAGGTCCATGGGTTCGGCTTGGAACCGGCGATCAAGGCGTTGCCTGCCAGATCCTGGGCGCCGGTGATGGTGGCGGTGTAGGACGTGTTGGCCAGAAGGTTGCTGGACGGGTTGAAGGTCACGGTGTCGCTCAGCGCGTCATAGGAGACGACGCCCGTGAGCAGCGATCCCAAGGGGGGCCCGGTCAGCTGCAGCGTGAAGGTGATGCTGGCGGGGTCCATCGCTTCGCTGAACTTCGCGGTGGCCGAGCTGTTGAGCACCACGCCCGTGGCGAGGTCAGCGGGATTGGTGAGGGTGATCGTGGGCGGCGTGGTGTCTCCGGCGGCGCCCGTGGTGAAGGTCCACACGTAGTTGCTTGCCGCGGGCAAGGCGGCCTGGTTGCCTGCCAGCGCGTTGCCCGCCAGGTCCGTGGCCGCGGTCGTGACGGTCGCGGTGTAGGTCGTGGTGGCGGCGAGCGCTGCGGCGGGTTTGAACTTCGCGACCTTGGAAGCGTAGGTGACGACGCCTGAGACGGCTGTCGCGCCGGGCCCTTTCAGAGTGAAGCTGGTCCCGCTGATCGTCGCGGGGGCCATGGCCTCCGTGAAAGTCGCGGTGATGGCGGTGTTGGTGGCGATACCAGGGGTGGGGCCAGGACTCGTCGTGACGGGGACCGTGCTCGCCACTCTGGGCCGCGTCGTGTCCGGCGTTGGAGCTGTCGTGAAGGTCCAGGCGTAGGGGGCCGCCATGGAGAGGCCCGTTGCGAGGCTCTTGGCTCCGGTGACCGTGGCCGTGTAGATCGTGAGGGGCGCCAGCGTTGTGCCACCCGTCAGCGTGAAGGTGGCCATCGTACCTGCGCTGTTCAAGGAAACCGTGCCGGTGGGATTCGTGCCCGAGGCCCGCGTCACGGTGAAGCTGGCGGCGCCCGTGATCGGGCCCACCGGCTCGCTGAAGGTGGCGGAGATGCCCGGGGCGGCGATCGGCACGCCGGTGGCGTTGTTGAGCGGGGTGACCGCGGTCACCCTGGGCCGGAGCGCGGGGTCGCCGGCGATGCCGAGGATCCTGTCCTGATTCCCGCAACCTGCCATCAAGGCGCCCAGCAGCATGGCCACGGACCATGTCAGGGGTTTTAAATGACGCTCGAGCATATTCATGTGGTCTCTCCTCTAGGACTGCTATGGGAACGAGTGATGCGATCGGCCTGTCGCCCTGGAGGGATTGGCCAGAGAGAGGGGTCGATATGAGGGCTGATATTCAGAAGCTGCCACGGGGCCCGGGCGGATGCCCTAGAGGCGGAGCGGGGGCCCGCTGCAGAGGTCTTGTGCGGTGATGGAGGAGGGCGCTTGGAGGGAAGCGCCGTCCTCACGTGACCCCATTGAATGCGCTTCCTTCATGGCAGGTGGTTCCTTTATGAACCTACGAGAAGACTTGAGAATCGCGACCCACCGGGGATGAGAAGCTTGGTACTCATGGTTCAAGCATCTTTGATGCCATTACTGTAATAATTGATTTTAATGTATTTAATTATTTGCAATTTCAATATTTCATGGCGCAGGCAATCAAATCGACCTATTCTGCCTTTCAAATCGAACGATCGGATCCCCATGCGCGCGGACGACCTGGACCACAGGGAGTTGCTGGAACTGGACCCCGAAGGATGCGTGATCCGTTTCGCCGGGCAGAGGGCCCTCCTCGTGGACGCGGTGGCCATGGGCCTCCTCCGGAAGTACCTGGTTGAGAATTTCGGTCTCCTGGCGGCGCGGACGGTGCTCACCCAATTCGGCTTCGCCCACGGATGGCGCATGGCCGAGGCCATGCAAGGCGATTTCAAGTGGGACAGCGCCGAGGAGATGCGCCTCGCCGGCACCCGTCTGTTCTTCTTAGAAGGTCTCTTCCGGGTGGAAACAGGAACCAAGGACCCCCTCTCGAAGGAAGGGATGATGGCGGTGGCTTCCTACGAGGCGGAGCAGCACCTCCTGCACTTCGGCCGCGCCGATGTGCCGATGTGCTGGACCATCAGCGGCCTCATCAGCGGCTACATCAGCCGGATCTCCGGCCAGGAGGTCTTCGTCCTGGAGCAGCGCTGCCTGGGCAAGGGGGATGCGGGTTGCCATTTCTTCGGGCGTACCCGGGAGGAATGGGGGAAGGACCGGGCCGAAGAGCTGCGCTTCTTCGATCCGGGGCGCCTTAAGGACTGCCTCGAGGTCTCGCTGCAGAGGGTCACCGAGTCGCTGAGGACCACGGAACGGAAGCTGCGGGACCGGCACCGGGTGCTGATCCACGTGGCTCCCGATCTGGAAGAGCCCTCGGGCATCGTCGCCAAGGGCCCCGCAATGCGGCAGGTGGTGGATCTGGCCCGCCGCGTGGCTAAGGTGGATTCGACGATCCTCATCACCGGGGAAAGCGGCGCGGGCAAGGAGCGCATCGCCCGGCTCGTCCATGACGAATCCACCCGCCTGGCGGGGCCCTTCATCGCGGTCAATTGCGGTGCCATCACCGAGACGCTGCTGGAGAGCGAGCTCTTCGGCCACGTGCGCGGCGCCTTCACCGGGGCGACCCACGACCGCCCCGGCCTTTTCGAGGCGGCCAACAACGGGACGCTGCTCCTGGACGAGGTCGGCGAGATCTCCCCGGGCATGCAGGTGAAGCTCCTGCGGGCGCTCCAGGAGCGGGAGATCCGCCGCGTCGGGGAGAACAAGAGCCGGCGCTTCGACATCCGCGTCATCGCGGCCACCAACCGGGACCTCGCCAAGGCCGTGGCGGAGGGCCGTTTCCGGCAGGATCTCTACTACCGGCTCAAGGTGGTCGAGCTCCATGTCCCTCCGCTCCGCGAGCGCCGGGACGATGTGCTGCCCCTGGCGCGGGTGCTGCTGGCGAGCGCCGGGCTGCGGATGGGCCGCAAGATATCAGGGTTCGCCCCGGCCGCCGCCGTCCAGCTCTTGCGCTGCGAGTGGCCGGGCAATGTCCGGGAGCTGGAGAACGCCATGGAGCGGGCGGTCGCCCTCGCCCAGGGCAGCCGTGTGGAGTTCGAGGACCTGCCCGACGAGGTCCGCCAGGTGCCCCCGAAGCCCGGGATCAGCCTGGGCGCCGTCCGCCCGCTGGACGAGATCGAGAAGGACTACATCCTCGCGGCTTTGGAGCTCAACGGGGGGAACCAGACCCGCACCGCCGAGCAGCTGAAGATCGGTTCTGCGACCTTGTACCGCAAGCTCAAGGGCTACGGGAAGATCGCCGGCAAGCGCGCGGCGGTCGTCCTCGATCCCTGAAGGCTCCAGGTCTACCCCGCGGTCGGGAACGCCGGTCCTTGGCAGTCGAGCGCATGATCCAATCCACGGAGGCCGGCCATGAAGACGAGACGCATTGAAAGCCGGCAAGGGGCCGGGAAGGTTTCCGCCTCCCCCCGCGAGGCGCTGCGGGCTCCTCCGCTCTTCGAACAGGGGGAGCCGGGAAGCCAGGCTTCCAGGGGCTTCGCCATCGTCGGCATCGGCGCCTCTGCCGGAGGACTGGGCGCTTTCGAGGCCTTCTTCTCGGGCATGCCCGCGGACGCGGATCCTGGCATGGCCTTCATCCTCGTCCAGCATCTGGCCCCGGACCACAAGAGCATCCTCACGGATCTGGTCCGGCGCTACACCCGCATGCAGGTCTTCGAGGTGGAGGACGGCATGGTGGTGCGGCCGAACTGCACCTACATCATCCCACCCAACCGCGATATGGCCTTCTTGAACGGCGCCCTCCAGCTTCTGGAGCCCGCCGAGCCGCGCGGGCAGCGGCTGCCCATCGACTTCTTCTTCCGGTCGCTGGCCCAGGACCAGCGCGAGCGGGCCATCGGCGTCGTGCTCTCGGGGACCGGCAGCGACGGCACCCTCGGCGTGAGGGCCATCAAGGGCGAAGGGGGCATGGTGATGGCTCAGAATCCTCCGTCCACGGAATTCGACGGCATGCCCCGCAGCGCGATCGCCACGGGCCTGGTGGACTATGAGCTGCCGCCCGCCGAGATGCCCGCCCAGATCATGGCCTATGTGACGCACGCGTTCGGGAAGCCTCCCCGTCCCGCCGTCCCGCCCCCCAAGACCGACAGCGCGTTGAAGAAGATCTTCGTGCTGCTGCGCGCCCAGACGGGCCACGACTTCTCCCAGTACAAGCCGAGCACCATCCACCGCCGCATCGAGCGGCGCATGGCGGTGCACCAGATCGAGCGCATCGACAGCTACATCAAATACCTGCAGCAGGCCCCCGCGGAGGTGGAATCCCTCTTCCGCGACCTGTTGATCGGAGTGACCAACTTCTTCCGTGATCCGGAGGCCTTCAAGGCGCTGGAGGAGGAGGTCGTCCCCAAGCTCTTCGAGGGCAAGCCCCCCGGGGCGACGATCCGCGTCTGGACTCCCGGATGCTCCACCGGCGAGGAGGCCTACTCCATCGCCATCCTGCTGCAGGAACGCATGGAGGCCCTGAAGCAGAGCTATACGGTGCAGATCTTCGCCACCGACATCGACCGACATGCCATCGCCGCGGCCCGCGCCGGCCTGTACCCCGCGAGCATCGCCACGGACCTGACGCCGGAACGGTTGTCGCGCTTCTTCACGGCTGAGCCGGGCGGGGAGGCCTATCGCATCCACAAGGCGATCCGCGATGTCCTCGTCTTCTCCGAGCACGACGCGATCAAGGACCCGCCCTTCTCCAAGCTCGATCTCATCAGCTGCCGGAACCTCCTCATCTACATGGGAGGCGACCTCCAGAAGAAGCTGATCCCCCTCTTCCACTACGCGCTCCGGCCCGGCGGCTTCCTCTTCCTGGGCACCTCGGAGACCGTGGGGGAGTTCGCGGAACTATTCAGCGTGCGGGAGCGCAAGCTGAAGCTGTACCAGCGCAAGGACGACATCCATGGCGCCCAACGCATGGCCCTGGCCCGGTTCCTCCCCTCCGCGGTGACCTTGAGCGCGGCGCATCCCCTCGCCGACGGCGCAGCGGCCGGCCCCGCGAAGATGCCCTTGCGCGAACTGGCGGAGCGGGCGCTCCTGCGCCAAGTGGTCCAGTCCGGCGCCCTCGTCAACGGCCAGGGCGACATCCTCTACCTACATGGCCGCACGGGGTTGTTCCTGGAGCCGGCCCCGGGCGAGGCCGGGATCAACAACATCCTGAAGATGGCCAGGGAAGGCCTGCGGCGGGAGCTCTCCATGGCCCTCCACAAGGCCGCCGGAGGCGCAGAGCCGGTGCTTAGCCGCGGCCTGCAGGTGGTGACCAACGGGCACACGACCTCGGTCAACCTGAGCGTCTGCCCTGTGGCCGAGGATCTGCACACGACGCCCGGCACCTCCCTCTTCATGGTCATCATGGAGGAGGCGCCCCCGCCGCCAGATCCGCCGCCTCCCTCCCCCGGCCGGGCGGATGCGCCCGCGATGGACGTGGATGCGCGGATCCTGGCGTTGAAGCAGGAATTGCGGGGCAAGGAGGAGTACCTCCAATCCGCCAACGAAGAGCTGGAGACCTCCAACGAGGAGCTGAAATCCTCCAACGAGGAGATGCAGTCCAGCAACGAGGAGCTGCAGTCCACCAACGAGGAGCTTGAGACTTCCAAGGAGGAGCTCCAGTCCGTGAACGAGGAGCTGGCCACCGTCAACGCGGAGCTGCAGTCCAAGGTGGCGGACCTCTCCCGGATCAACAACGACATGAACAACCTGCTGGCGGGCACGGGCATCGGCACGGTCTTCGTGGACCACCAGCTCCGCATCCTGCGCTTCACGCCTGCCGCCACTAAGATCATCCACTTGATCCTGAGCGATGTGGGCCGCCCGGTAGCCCACCTCGTCTCCAACCTGGTGGGCTACGACAGCCTCGTGGGCGACGCGCAGTCCGTGCTCGACACTCTCATTCCCAAAGAGGTGGATGTCCAGACGAAGGAGGGGGCGTGGTACACGATCCGCCTCCAGCCCTATCGCACCCTCGACAATGTGATCGAGGGCGTGGTGATCACCTTCGTGGACATCACCGAGATCATGCGCATGCGGGAGGGCCTCCATGGCAGGCAAGGTTAGGCGGGGAGAACGGGCTCCGGCCGCTCCCATCACGCCACCGCAAGTGATTCTCGGCGACCTGACGCCAGAGGAGTCGAGGCTGATGCTCCACGAGCTGCAGGTCCACCAGACCGAGCTGGAAATGCAGAATGAAGAGCTGCGCCGTGTGCATGCCGAGCTGGACCTCGCGCGGGCCCGCACCTTCGACCTCTATGATCTGGCCCCAGTGGGCCTCTGCACCCTCAGCAAGCAGGGCGTGATCCAGCAGGCCAACCTCACCGCCGCCACCATGCTGGGTGCCGCCCGCGGCGCGCTGGTCAAGCAGCTATTGTCCCGCTTCATCCTCAAGGAGCATCAGGACACTTTCTACCTGCATCTCAAGAGGCTCCTTGAGCCCGGCGGACCCCAGTCCTGCGAGCTGCAGCTGCTGAAGGGCGACGGTACCGAGCTCCAGGCGCAATTGGAAAGCGTCGCCGCGCAGGACGCCGACGGGAAGCTGGTGTTTCGAGTCGCCCTGATTGACGCCCGCGCGCGGAAGGGGACCTAGGACCGGCGGCCCGTCGGATGGGCGTCGTACTGATCGGGGATTCACGCCATTCTGATGGGACCGGGCCGCGGATGCGACGCTCCATACGCCCTAATGCCACTCATGCGAGCGGGTTGGATT
>DATJFC010000087.1:0-5312 GCA_035495995.1 Holophagaceae bacterium | reverse complement strand
TGGCGGCTGGTGGCTCGACCTACGATAAGCCCGAGGATTTCGGGTTCATGTACACCCATAGCTTCGTCGACCTAGACGGCCATGGGTGGGGGTTGCTCCACATGGTTTCCAATCCTGAGCCCTAGCGATATCGATAATCACGCATGGGTCATCAGAGGCCGAACCCTTCGCGCCACTCAGACCCAGCTGCAGGCGGCTGACGAGTCGTTCAGCCCGGACCGGGCCGAGTGAAGGCTGGTCCGGCCGCTTCCGTCGTCAGGCCCTCACAGCACCAACCTCTCTTGGTACTCGCCAAAGACATCCCTGAGCGCGCCGCAGATCTCGCCGACGGTGGCGAGGCTCCGGACGGCGTCGAGGATGGGGGGCATGAGGTTGTCGGTGCCCTTCGCGGCGGCCTGGAGCGCCTCCAGCCGCGTCCGCACGGCGCCGTTGTCGCGTCGCTCGCGGAGGGCCTGGATCTGCTTGCGCCGCTGCTCGCCGAGGGCTTCGTCCACGCGCAGCAGCTCGGGCATCTTCTCGTTGGCCACCGTGAACTTGTTCACGCCGACGACGACCTGGGAGCCCTTCTCCACGGCCTTCTGGTAGGCGTAGGCCGCGTTCTGGATCTCCTTCTGGGGGAAGCCTTTCTCGATGGCGGAGACCATGCCTCCCAGCTCGTCCACGCGGGCGATGAGGGCCTCGGCGCGCTTTTCCAGTTCGGCGGTGAGGCTTTCGACGAAGTAGCTGCCCGCAAGCGGATCCACCACATCTGCGACCTTGGATTCGTGGGCGAGGATCTGCTGGGTGCGCAGGGCGATCATGGCGCTCGCTTCCGTGGGCAGGGCCAGGGCCTCGTCGCGGGAATTCGTGTGCAGGGACTGGGTGCCGCCGCAGACGGCCGCCAGCGCCTGCACCGTCGTGCGGACGATGTTGTTGTCCGGCTGCTGGGCCGTGAGCGTGCTTCCGGCGGTCTGGGTGTGGAAGCGCAGCATCTGGCTCTTGGCGTCACGAGCGCCGAAGCGGTCGCGCATGATGCGCGCCCAGAGGCGGCGCGCGGCGCGGAACTTGGCCGCCTCTTCAAAGAACTGGTTGTGGCTGTTGAAGAAGAAGCTCAAGCGCGGCGCGAAGGACTCCAGCTTCAGGCCCGCGTCCAGCGCGGCCTGCACATAGGCGATGCCGTCGGCCAGCGTGAAGGCGATTTCCTGGGCCGCCGTGCAGCCCGCTTCGCGGATGTGGTAGCCGGAGATGGAGATGGTGTTCCAGGCGGGCACCTGGTCCGCGCAGAAGGCGAAGAGGTCCGTGATGATGCGGAGCGAAGGCCGTGGCGGGAAGATGTAGGTGCCGCGGGCCATGTACTCCTTGAGGATGTCGTTCTGGATCGTGCCGCCGACCTTGTCCCAAGGGACGCCCTGCTCCTCCGCCACGACGAGGTAGAGCGCCAGCAGCACCGACGCGGGCGCGTTGATGGTCATGCTCGTCGTGACCTGGTCCAGCGGGATGTCCTTGAAGAGCGTGCGCATGTCGTCCAACGAGGCGATGGACACGCCCACCTTGCCGACTTCGCCGAAGGACATCGGATGGTCGGGGTCGAGACCGATCTGCGTGGGCAGGTCGAAGGCCACGCTGAGGCCCGTCGTGCCGTTGCCCAGCAGGTAGCGGTAACGGGCGTTGCTCTCTTCCGCCGTGGCGAAGCCCGCGTACTGGCGCATGGTCCAGAGCTTGCCGCGGTAGCCCGTGGGCTGCACGTGGCGCGTGAAGGGGAACTTGCCCGGCGCGCCGAGATCAGCCAGCGGATCCTGGTCCGCGATGTCGGCGGGCGTGTAGCTGTTCTTGAGGGGGATGCCGGAACTGGTCTCGAACTTCGGCTGGCGCAGCTTCGCCGGATCCTCCTGGACCTGGAGCTGTTCTCGGACCTGGGCGAGGAAATCGGGCTGGTACATGGGCGCTCCCCAACCTTCCACGGTAGCCCGGCCCGGGCAAAGGTCCCAGCCCGGCCTTACACTTGGCTCCTGCTCCGAGGTGGACATGCCCGCGCACCTGCCCCCCGCCCCGCCCGCCATCCGGCTCCTCACCGGCGCCCGCTTGTGGATGGACGATGGCCGCGAAGGGCATCTGGTAGAGGGGCAGGCCGTCGCCCTCCAGGGCGCGAAAATCCGGGCGGTGGGTCCCGCGACGGAGCTGGCGAAGCGCTACCCGAAGGCTGTCCGCATCGAGCTCAAGGGCGGCTCCCTGGTGCCCGGATTCATCGAGAGCCACGCCCATGTGGGCGAGCTGGGCGCCATGTCGCGGCAGGCGGATCTCACGGGGATCCCGAGCGAGGACGCGGCGCTCCGGCGCGTGAAGGCCTGGTGCGCGGAGAACCCTTCCGGCTGGATCCGCGGCCGCGGCTGGGACCAGAACCTCTGGCCCGGGCAGGCCTTCCCCACTTTGAAGGAACTGGATGCCGTCACCGGCGGCCGGCCTGCCTTCCTCGAACGCGTGGACGGGCACGCCGCCTGGGTGAACTCGGCGGCCTTGAAACTGGCGGGCATCACGAAGGACACCCCGGACCCCGCGGGCGGCCGCTACCTCCGCGACGCGGACGGCAACCCCACGGGCCTCCTCGTGGACATGGCCAAGGATCTGATGGCCCAGCGCCTGCCCCAGCCCACGCGGGCGGAAGCCGAGGCGAACCTGCTGGCGGGCCTCGCGAAACTGGAATCCCTCGGCTTCACCTCGGCGGACGACCTCGATGTGCCCGCGCTGGACCTGGAGGCCTACCGGTCGCTACGGGCGAAAGGCAGGCTCCCCATCCGCGTCTTCGCCTATGTGCACCATGACGACGCGGCCGCCGTGAAGGCCGAGCTGGCGAAGCCGCGCGCGAAGGCGCTTTCCTTCTTCCAGGTGCAGGGCGTGAAGTTCTACATGGACGGCGCCCTCGGCTCGCGCGGCGCGCGCCTGCTCGCGCCCTACGCGGACGAGCCCGCCTCCTCCGGGCTCTGGGTGATGGATCCCGCGATGGTGCGGAAAGACGCGCTCGCGGTGATGAAGGCCGGCTACCAGCCCGCCCTCCACGCCATCGGAGACGCGGGCAACCGCGCGGCGCTGGACCTGCTGGAAGCGGATCTGAAGGCGCTGGGCCGCGCCCCCGGCGCCCCGCCCCGCATCGAGCACGCGCAGATCGTCACGGACGAGGACGCGGCCCGCTTCGGCAAGCTCGGCATCGTCGCCAGCGTCCAGCCCATGCACTGCGCGGACGACCACGCCTGGACGCCGGCGCGCCTGGGCGCGGATCGCGTGCGCGAGGCCTACCCCTGGCGCCGCTTCCTCCAGGGCGGCGCGACCGTCTGCTTCGGCAGCGACGCGCCCATCGCGGACGCCAACCCCTTCATGGGCATGCCCGCCGCCGAGACGCGCCAGGACGCCAGCGGCGATCCGCCGGGCGGCTTCAACGGCGACCAGCGCATGACGCGCGAGGAGGCCTTGCGCGCCTACACGCTCGGGGGGGCGCAGGCCCTGGGCCGGGCGGCCCAGCTCGGCCGCATCGCCCCCGGAGAGGCGGCGGACCTGGTCTGGGTGGACGCGGACCTCGAGACCCTTCCGCCCGCGGCCATGCGCGCGCTGAAACCGGGGCGCATGTGGGTGGGCGGCCGCGAGACCCATGCCGCCGGTGGCGGAACCCCTTCGCGGGAATGAGATGGCGCCTCTCAAGGATCTCCCTCCGGATCCGCTCCTCGAAGAAGAGGTCCGGGCGGAGCTGGCCCGGGACCTGATCGAGCAGGGCCGCGTCTCCATCCCGCTGGTGCTGATCCTGCTCCTCGTGATGGCGCGGATCCTGGGCGTGGCCCTCTTCTTGAACCGCGCGGCCCTCGCTTGGTACATCTTCCTCCTGGCAGTGGTGGTCCTGCGCTGGGCCCATGCCCACCTGGCGGTCCACGGCCCCGGCCTCTTGGCCTCCCCGCGGGTCCGCATGTGGAGCTTCGCCGGCGGCGCGCTCGCCATGGGGCTCGGCATGGCGGTGGTGAGCGTCCTCGTCTATCCCGCCCTCTCCCCGGTGCAGATCGCGCTGCTGGCCCTGGTCCATCTCGCGGTGCTGTCGGTGGGCATCCTCGCGATGGCGGCGAGCCCCACGGCGTTCCTGGCTTTCATGCTGCCGATCCTGGGCGCCCTCACCTACCTGCTGGCCTGGGACCGCGGCCACTGGGGCGCCTGGGACCTGTTGCTGCTCGTGGGCATCTTCGCCACGGGCCTGGGCTTCCTCATCCTCCGCCAGTTCCGCATCCGCCGCGAGGCCCTGGCCCTCAGCCTCCAGAATTCCCGCGCGGCCTTGCAGGACAGCCTCACCGGCCTGCGGAACCGCCGCTTCCTCCAGGCCTTCATGGAGACCGAGGCGCCGCGCATCCTCCGCGACGAGGACGGCGCGGCCCTGGCCCTGCTCATGATCGACCTGGACGAGTTCAAGGCCGTCAACGACACCCACGGCCACGCGGTGGGCGACGCGGTGCTGCGCCATTGCGCGGCGCTCCTGCGGGAGACCGCCCGCAAATCCGATGTGCTCGCGCGCTGGGGCGGCGAGGAGTTCGTCGTGGTGGCCCAGCTCCAGGAGGGCGAAAGCATCGCGCCCCTGGCCGACCGCTTCCTCCAGCGGCTGCGGGACGAGCCGCTGCGGCTCGCGGACGGGCGCGAGCTGAGGCAGACCTGCTCCATCGGCTACGCGCGCTACCCCTTCTTCACCGCGAGGCCCGAGATCCTGAACTGGGAGCGGGTCCTCGCTTTCGCCGACGCCGCCATGCTGCGCGCCAAGGCCGCGGGGCGGGACCGCACCGCCGGCGCCTTCGCCGGGGAAGTCCGCCCCGGCAGCCCCGCGCACCTGCTGGAGCGGCTCCGCGATGTGCCCAAGGCCGAGCAGGACGGGATCCTGAGAATCAGGTCCGGCGGCTGAGCTCCATGCGGCTCGCGGGATTTTTCAAGCGCGCTCCGGTCCCTGCTATCGTTCCGCCTACCGACCATGTCGCTGGCTGATCTCGGACCCATCCGGCTCCCGCCCGAGGACGCCGCCTACGAGGCGGCCCTCCGGGACGCGCTGGTGGGCGAGCTCTACGACCGCAGCGTGGCCTCGCTGCTGGCCCTCGTGCCCGTGCTGCTCATCCTCCGTGCCATCTTCGATTTCCCCTGGAGCCGCGCGCCGGGGCTGAGCTGGGCCTTCATCTTCATCGGCCTCGTGCTGGCGGCGCGCCTCTCCCTCCTGCTCTGGATCCGCGTGAACCCGGGACGGCTTTCGACGCGGGTCCGGAGCTGGTGTTTCCTCGCCGGGGTCACGCTCACCGCGCTGGGATTCGGCGCCATGAACTGGA
>DATJFC010000086.1:0-3647 GCA_035495995.1 Holophagaceae bacterium | reverse complement strand
ATGGAAGGGCGCTGGCGCATGGCGCTGCGTTGCATGGACGGCATCCTGGACGGGCTCGGACTGGACCTGCCGGCCAAGCACGCGCTCCTCACCGTCCTCCGCGCGGGCTTCGGTCGGGAGTTCCGCGCCCAAGGCGCCCTGGAACGCGCCATGGGCGACCGCTTCCGCAAGGAGCGCAAGGAGCTGGAGAGCCTGCTCGATCCCACTACCCGGGCCACTGGGCCCCTCACGGATGCCCTGGCCGCGGCCCGCGCCCATCTGGAAGCCATGGCCCCGGTCTTCGAGGCCCTGCGGACGGCCTCGTCGGAAGGCCGGCTCACCACTTCCCTCGAGGATCTGGCCGGCAGCTTCCTGCACATGCATGCGAACCGTTTGCTGCGGGACGCCCAGCGCCGCCAGGAGCTGGTCCTCTACGACTTCCTGGGGCGCATCTACGAATCCCGCATGGCCCGCCTGCGGCGCCCCGTGCCGACGGCCGTGTCCTGAGGAGAAAGACATGGCCATCGCATCGCAGTCCGCCGCCACCTGGACGCCGCTGCTCACGGGCGCGCTGAAGACCCATGCCGAAGCCGTGGTCCAGGAGATCGCCGCGGCCCTCGCCGGGCCCAGCGCGATCCTTGACCTCCAAGGCGGAAGCCTGGGCGCGGGTTGGGCCGGCATGGGCCTCTTCCACTGGGCCCTCGCCCAGCACACCCGTTCCGGCGAGGCCCTGGACCGGGCCGAGCGTTGGATGGACCGCGCCACCGATGCTCTGGCCGAAGCGTCCCTTCCGCCCGCCCTCTACGGAGGCTTCCTCGGCATTGGATGGGCCGTGGAGCTGATGCTGAGGGCGCAGGCCGGCGGCGAGGATCTGAATGGGGAGTTGGACGAGGCCCTGCTGGGGCTCCTGGATCAGAGCCCCTGGCCGGGGGACTACGACCTGATCGAGGGCCTCGTGGGCTATGGAGTCTACGGCCTGGCGAGGATCCAGCGGCCCCTTGGCCCGGCCTTGATGGCCAAGGTCGTGCTGCGCCTGGAGGAACTGGCCCGGACCGAGTCGGGCGGACTCACCTGGGCCACCCCAGCGCGCCTCCTGCCTCCCTGGCAGCGGGCACGCTATGGGCAGGGCCACTACAACCTGGGAGTCGCGCACGGCATCCCCGGCGTCCTGGCCTTGCTGGGTCATGCCATCGCCAGCGGCGTCGAGCCGGAGCGCGCCGCGAGGCTCCTGGAGGGCGGCATGGCCTGGTTCCTGGCCCAGCGCAACCCTCCTGAGTTGGAAACCTGCTTCGGCAACGCCATTCCCATGGAACGGCTCGAGGCGCGCGAAGCCAGCCGCGTGGCCTGGTGCTATGGCGATCTGGGCATCAGCCTGGCCTTGCTGGGCGCGGCCCGAAGGGCCGGCCGCCCCGAGTGGGAGGGCGAGGCCTTGGACATCGCGCGCCGCGTGGCCGGGCGGAGTCCCGAGCATGCCGGCGTGGCCGACGCGGCGCTCTGCCACGGGACCGCGGGCAATGCGCACCTCTTCAACCGCCTCCACCACGCCACGGGCGAGGTCCTCTTCCGCGACGCGGCCCTGGAGTGGTTCCAGCGCACCTTGGCCTTCCATCAACCTGGCCAAGGCGTGGGCGGCTTCTTCGCCTACACCCCCGACCTGGAGGACGCCACCCGGGATCCCTGGACCCCCGTCCCCGGGCTCTTGGAAGGCGCCGCCGGCATCGGCCTCGCCCTCCTCGCCGCCTTGGGCTCCGCGGAACCCGTCTGGGACCAGATGCTGCTCGCGGACCTGCCCCCGGCGATGGCCTCGAACGATTGCCGCCCTTGACGCCGGACCTTCTGAAGGTTGGCTTCCGGATTGATCCCGTTCAGACGCCGTTTCATGCCCTTCGCGACCCACTCGGATACAGCTGGCTTGCCCGCGCTTGGTGGGGTCGAGGACGCGCCCGCAAGATGGGGCACTTTCCAACCTAGGCTCCGAGGATGTCCTCGGGCCCGACCCAAAGGGAGCTCCCATGCTCAACGGTAAGAAGAAACTCGTCCTCAGCGTCGAGACCCTGCGCAACCTGACCAATGTCGAGACGGAGTTCGTCCAGGGCGGCGCTCTCCTCACCCGGCTCTGCACCGACCTTCACTGTGGCTGCAGCGCCGGCACGGCCTCCGTCCGCAACACGATCCAGGTCTACTGCTGCTAGGTCGAGGGCGGAAGGGCCGTGCATGAAGGCCCTGTGACCGGAGGGAGGGTGTTCGGCTTCGGCCCTGCGCCCTCTCTCCGCGATTTTGAGGGAACCCGTCCATGAACACCGCGATCGACCCGCGCGCCAAGCCGGATCGTCTGACCACCCCGAGGCCTGCCGGCTGCTGGCGTCCCCTCCTGGACGGCGCCGATGCGCTGCAGGCCTGGGGATTGATCGAATCGATCGCATCCACCCTCGCCCAGGAGGAGGTGCTCGACGCGCTTCCCATCGGCCTTCACCGCGGGTTGTCGGGGGTCGCCATCTTCTTCACGCAACTGGCCCTCGCCAGGCCCGGCCTCGGTTGGGAGGCCTTGGCACAGGATCTCATCGCCAGGTCCGTCGATCGGCTCGGCGAGACGGACATGCTGATCAGATTCATGGATGGCTTCCCGGGCGTCGCCTGGTCCGTGGACCAGGTCCAATCCCACCTCGCTGGGCCGGACGACGACGTCAACGAGGACGTCGACGAGGTTCTGCAGCGTTTCATGGATATCGGCCCAAGGCCGGCCGCCTTCGATCTGATCTCGGGCCTCGTGGGCTTCGGCGTCTATGGGCTCGGCAGGGCTGGCAAAGGGTCCGGGCGGGCCATCGCGGAACAGGTGGTCCGGGACCTGGAGCGCGAGTCCGTCGTCACCGACCTCGGCATCACCTGGCATTCCGCGCCGCAGTTCCTTCCGAGCTGGCAGCGGGAGATGAATCCGGAGGGCCATTTCGACCTCGGGATCTCCCACGGCGTGTCGGGCGTGATCGCCTTCCTGGCCCAAGCCTTCGCCGTGGGCGTGGAAGCGGACAGGGCCCGCCGGCTCCTTGAGGGGGCCGTCCCCTGGCTTCTGGCGCAACGCTACCCCACTGAGGAGGCGTTGCGCTTCCCGCGTCTGCGCAACGGGCGAGGGGAGGCCGAACCCGTCCGCTACGGCGTGAGCTGGTGTTATGGCGATCTCAGCGCATCCATCGCGCTGCTCGGCGCCGCGCGCCGGATCGGCCGATCGGATTGGGAGACCGAGGCCTTGGACCTGGCGCGCAGGATGTCAGCCCGCACGCCCGCGACGGTGGACATGCCGGCCACCGGGCTGTGCCATGGCGCCATCGGAGCCGCCCACCTGTTCAATCGCCTCTTCCAGGCCACCGGGGAACCCGCGTTTGAAGCGGCCGCCCGCGCCTGGATCACGGAAACCTTCGTCCGCTGGGACGGCCTGAAGCTCACGGGGATGGAGTCCATCGACTACCCCGATATGCCAGCCTGGTATTGCGACGCGGGGTTCCTTGTCGGATGGGCCGGCGTCGGACTCGGGCTGCTGGCGGCCGTGACGGCCCAGGAGCCCGTATGGGACCGGATGATGCTGATGGATCTGCCGGCCTAGTGGTTGGCGTCGATCGGGTCTCTGTTGCCCCGGCATCCTGCATGTTTCTGGAAAGCCTGAATGGCCAAGCAGG
>DATJFC010000085.1:0-4092 GCA_035495995.1 Holophagaceae bacterium | reverse complement strand
CGATCACATGCATGAGAGGCCCGCCTTGCACGCCGGGGAAGACGGCGCGGTCCAGATCCTTCGCGTACTTCTCCCGGCAAAGGATGAGGCCGCCGCGGGGCCCGCGCAGGGTCTTGTGGGTCGTCGTCGTCACGAAGTCCGAGTGGGGCACGGGGCTGGGGTGGTGGCCGGTGGCCACGAGGCCGGCGAAGTGGGCCATGTCCACCATGAGCATGGCGCCCACTTCGTCGCAGATCTCGCGGAAGGCGGCGAAGTCGAAGGTGCGCGGATAGGCCGAGGCGCCGGCGACGATCATCTTCGGTTTGTGCTCGCGGGCGAGACGGCGCACTTCGTCCATGTCCACGCGCTCATCTTCCCTGCGCACGTGGTAGCCGACGAAGCGGTAGAGGATGCCGCTGCTGTTCAGCGGGTGGCCGTGGGTGAGGTGGCCGCCGTGGGCGAGGTCGAGGCCCAGCACCGTGTCGCCGGGCTTCAGCGCGGCGAGGTAGACGGACATGTTGGCCTGGGCGCCGCTGTGGGGCTGCACATTGGCGTGTTCGGCGCCGAAGAGCGCCTTCGCGCGGTCCCGGGCGAGGTTCTCGACGACATCGACATTCACGCAGCCGCCGTAGTAGCGGCGGCCGGGATAGCCTTCCGCGTACTTGTTCGTGAAGTGCGAGCCCATGGCCTCCATCACGGCGGCGGACGCGTAGTTCTCGCTCGCGATGAGCTCCAGGTGGTGCTTCTGGCGGCCGATCTCGGCGTCCAGGGCGGTCATCACATCGGGGTCGGCGGAGCGCAGGCGTTCGTACATGGCGGCCTCGAAACGGCCATTCTCGCACGGCCCTCCGGTGCCATCATGGACCCTTCCGATGCTCCGCCGCTGCCTGCCGTTCCTGTTGGGCCTCGCCGCGTTCGCGGGAGGCCCGCCTGCGCCGGATCCGGCCCGGGGGATGCTGCCGGCGCTCCGCGTCTTCACCGGGCAGGACGGCCTCCCGGAGAACGCGGTGATGGGCCTGGCCCTCGGCCCCGGGCGGCGGCTCTGGGTGGCGACCCAGGACGGCGCGGCAGCCTACGACGGCCGAGCCTGGCGCAAGGAAGACCTGCCCGGCCGCGCGCGGTCCAACTTCCTCCGCTGCGTGGCGGCGGCGCCGGACGGGACGCTCTGGTTCGGGCGCCAGGACGGCGGCGTGGCGCAGCTCCGCGCGGGCCAATGGACGAGCCTCGAGGAAGGAATGCCGGCCGCCGCCCAGATGGTGGACGCGCTGGCGTGGGCGGACGGCGCCCTCTATGCCGCGGCCGATCATGGCGGCCTCGGCCGTTGGGACGGCGCGGGGTGGACCTGGATGGGCATCAAGGACGGGCTGCCTTCGGAAGCGGTGCGCGCGCTCGCCGCTTCGGATGGGGCGCTGTGGGTGGGTACCGGAGCGGGATTGGCGCGGGTCGTGAAGGGACGGGTCGAAGGCCTGGAGCTGCCCGGGAAACCCATCACCGTGCTGGCCGCCCTTCCCGAAGGCCTCACCGCCGGGATGTCGGACGGAACTCTGTGGCGGCGCGGCGCGGCAGGATGGGAGCCGCTGCCATCGCCGCCAGGGTTGGCGCAGGCCCGCATCACCGCGCTCGCCCGCACGGAGGATGCGAAGGGCCATGCCACGCTCTGGATCGGCACGGACGGCGCGGGCCTCGCGGCGCACGACGAACAAGGCTGGCGGCGCTACTCGCTCGGCCACGGCCTTCCCAGCGACAGCGTCTGGAGCCTGCAGCCGGAGGGCGCGCCCACGGAATCGCTCTGGATCGGCACGGACGCGGGGCTCGCGCGGCTGCGCTTCGGCGGCTGGAGCCAAGCCGGATCGGGGCAGGGCCTGTCCGATCCGGGCGTCTACGGGATCGTCGTGCCGACGGCCCCGGGCCTGGCGGGCACCGCCTGGTTCGGCACGCGCACCGGGCTCTTCCGCTTCGAGGCGGGCGTTGCGAAGCCGGTGCCCCTCCCGGCCGGATCCGGCGTGTTCGGCATGACGGAATGGCAGGGTGAGCTCTACGCGGCGTCCCGGGGCGGGGGCCTCTTCAAGACGCGCGACGGGGTCCGGTTCACGGCGGTGCCGACGCCCTTCGCCGGCGCGAACGCGCGGCGCCTGGAGGTCATGGCCGATGAGCGCGGCGAGACGCGCCTTTGGGTCGTGACGGGGGATCGGGGGCTTTGGCACAGCGACGGTTCCGGTTGGACGAAGGTCCCCGGCCTGCCCACGGAATCCCTCCACGCGGCGCTGCGGACTTCGGACGGCGCGCTGTGGGTGGGCACGGAGCGGGCGGGCCTCGTCCGCGTGGCGGAGGGCCGGGCCCGCGTCTTCGATCTGGCCTCCGGCCTGCCCAACATGACGGTGATGAGCCTCCAGGAAGGCCGCCGGGACGGGAAGCCCTGGCTCTTCGCGGGCACCGAGGGCGGGGGCCTGCTCATGGCGCCCCTGGCCGCGGAGCCGCGCTGGCAGATCCTCTCCACCGCGACGGACCCGGCCCTTCCGAACGACACGGTGTACCAGCTCCGCCAGGACCGGGAGGGCCGGCTCTACGCCTTCACCAACCAGGGCGTCGCGCGCCTTGCCTTCGCGTCGGGGCGGGTGAAGGTGGAGACCTTCGGCGTCGAAGACGGGCTGCCCGGGCCCGAGTTCAACGGCGGCGCCTCGGCGGTCGATGCGCAGGGCCGCATCTGGGGCGGGAATTCCGCCGGCGCGGTGATGTTCGACCCCGAGGCGGAGCTCCCGGCCGGGCCGTTGCCGAGGCTGAGCCTGGACCGCACCACGGTGAACGGCGACCCGCGGAGCCTGGCGGACGGAACCCGGCTGGCCTGGCGGGACCGGGCCCTGCGGTTCGACTTCCGCCTCGCGACCCTCTTCAAGAACGGCGAGGTGCGCTACCAGACCCAGCTCCTGGGCCTGGAGGACCGCCCTTCGCCCTGGAGCGCTGAGGCCAGCCGTGAATTCCCCGGCCTGGCGCCGGGCGCCTACACCTTCCGCATCCGCGCCCGCGCGCCGGATGGCCGCGTGACGCCACCGCTGGACCTCGCGTTCACTCTTCCGCCGCCGCCTTGGGCCTCGCCTTGGGCCAAGGCCCTCTACGCCGTGCTGGGGCTGCTGCTCGTGCTCGGCCTGATGCGCCTGCGTTTGGCCGCGCTGAAGCGGCGGACGGAAGAACTGGAGACCCAGGTGGCGGCGCGCACCCGCGAGGTGGAAAACCAGAAGCACCTCATCGAGGAGCAGAACCGCCGCATCGCCGGATTCGCGGAGCGCGCGGGCCTCGCCCAGCACGATCTGCTGGCCTGGGCCAAGGGCATCGGCCGCGAGGTGGCGGAGGCGCTCAGCGCGGAAGAGGTGGGCCTCTTCATGGTGCAGGAGGAGGGCCTGCGGGCCCTCGGTGAAAGCGGCGTGCACGCGCCCACGCTGGAAACGCTGCAGGCGGTTCCCACCTTCGGCGAGGAGCGGAGGCGCCATGCGGAGCCCGTCGCGCAGGAGCGGCGCCACGGGCAGGTCGTGCCCGTGCGGGGCAGCGGCGGCGAGCTGCTGGGCGGGGTCGTCGTGAAGGGCGCGCCGCCCATGGGCGAGCTGGAGCAGCAGATGGTGGCGGCCTTCGCGGCGCAGATGGGCGCGGTGCTGGAACTGCACCGCACCCGCAAGAACCTCCAGGCCGCGCGGGCGCGCCAGGCGGAGGCGAAGGCCAGCCTCCAGGCGAAGGGCGTCGAGCTGCTGCACCTCTGCCCGGCCTGCCGCCGCTGCTATCCCGACGCGGTCACGCACTGCCCCGAGGACGGCGCCGCGCTGGAGATGCCGCGCCTGCTGCCGCTCGTCATCGAAGGCCGTTACCGCCTCGAGCGCCTGCTGGGCGAGGGCGGCATGGGCCTCGTCTTCGGCGCCCAGGATGAGCGGCTGGGCCGCGAAGTGGCCGTCAAGCTCCTCAAGCCCGAGCTCTACGCCGCCTCCGTGGTGCAGGCGCGGTTCCAGCAGGAGGCGCGGATGCTCGCGGCCCTGGCGCATCCGGGCATCATCGCCATCCATGACTCCGGGGAGCTGGAAGACGGCCACGCCTTCCTCGTCATGGAGTACCTCGAGGGCGAGTCGCTCG
>DATJFC010000084.1:0-2012 GCA_035495995.1 Holophagaceae bacterium | reverse complement strand
CGAGGCCGTGGACCAGGTTGAAGACGCCCGGCGGGCAGCCGGCCTCCATGAGGATCTCGGCCAGCACCGAGGCCGTCATGGGCGTCAACTCGCTGGGCTTGGCCACGATGGTGTTGCCCATGGCGAGGGCGGGCGCCGTCTTCCAGCTCAGCAGGTAGAGGGGCAGGTTCCAGGGCGTCACCAGCGCGCACACGCCCGCGGGGGAACGGTGCGTGTAGTTCAGCGCGTCCGCCATGGCGCTGCTTTCGCCGGCCTGCGTGCGCACGAGGTCGGCGAAGAAGCGGAAGTTGGAAATGGCGCGGGGAATGTCCAGGCTCTTCGCCAGGGAGACGGGTTTGCCCGTGTCCCTGGATTCCAGCGCCGCCAGTTCGTCGAGACGGGCCTCGAGGCGGTCCGCCACGCGGTCCAGCAGGGCCGCGCGTTCCGCCACCGGCGTCTTCGCCCAGCCTGGCAGGGCCGCCTTCGCGGCGGCGACCGCCGCGTCCACATCGGCCTTCATCGAACGCGGAATCCGCGCGATGACCTCGCCCGTGGCGGGGCCGAGGTTGTCGAGAAGCCCACCTTCCTTCGCTGGAACGAAGGCGCCGCTCAGGAAGTTGCGGAGTTCAGGGATGCTCACTCAGATCCTCCGAACCCGATCTTCCGCTTCTTCGGCGTGGGCGTCTCCATGAGCTGCCGGATGGCGGAGACGAGGGCCGTGATGGTCTCATCGTGGCCGCCCACCTTGCGCTCCAGCTCCAGCAGCTTGCGGGCCAGGGTCTGAGTGGAGGCGAGCGCGTCGCGCATGGCGATGAAGGCTCGCACGACGAACACGCTGGCTTCGACGGCTTCCGGTGAATTCAACACGCTGGCGGCCATGACTGCGCCGTGTTCCGTGAAGGCGCAGGGGATCGTGGACGAGAACTTGAGGCGCTGGAGGTGGTCGCAATTTGCGACCACCTCCGCCTTCTCCCGCGCCGTGAGCCGGAACATGAAGTCCGAGGGGAAACGGTCCGCGTTGCGTTTGACCTGTTCGTTGAGCCGTTTGGTGGTCACGCCGTAGAGTTCCGCGAGATCGGCGTCGAGAATGACACGGTGGCCCCGCAGCGTGAGGATGCGCCCACCCAGAGGCAATGCCTTCACCACCGCGCCGCTCATGCCATCTGCCCTCGACCGCCATGGTCCGCGTAGTCCTGCCAGTCGTAGACCCAGCGGTCCTGGTCGGGGTCCCAGTCGTCCCAGGTGGGGATCTGCTCCAGCCTGGGCAGCAGCGCCGGCGGCACGATGCCGGGCACGAGGAAGGCCTTCTGGCGGCGGAGGGCGTAGGGGTTGCGCAGGGTGAAGCCCAGGGTGCCGAGGATGGCGCGGGCGAGGTACCAGGTGGCCTGGGCGTTCCAGCCGTGGGCGATCTTGATGACGACGCCGAGGCCTTCGGGATAGTCGGGATGCTCGATGGCCATGCCCAGCAGGCCGTCGGCGCCTTCCTTGGCGATGACGCGGCCCTCGCAGGCCTTGAGGATGGTGGAGTCCAGGCGGTTGAAGCCGCCCACGAGGTCGGGATGGCGCACCATGGCCTCCCAGATCCAGTCCTCGTCCTTCACCTTCACGAGTCCGGCGTAGAGCCGCGCCAGCTCCGTGACGGTGTTGCTGACGGTGGGCAGGCCGCAGCCATCCTTGGCCACGCGCAGCGGCTCCCAGTCCGGACCGAGGAAGCGGCGGAGCTCCTCCAGGTACGCCACGAAGAAGGGGTGCTGGGGCAGCATGTAGCCCGCGCGGTTCCAGCCCTTGGCGCGGCAACCCCGCAGGATGGCCGCGTGCTCGCCGGAACAGCAGTGGTACCAGCGGCGGGGGCGGCGCACCTGGCGGCCGAACTGGATGAGGGGCACATCCAGCGGCGTGAGCATGAGGCCGTGCTCGCCCTCGGGAAGCAGGGACATGGCCGCGGCCACATGCTCCGTGTCGCCGTTGTGGCTGGCCACGGCGATGGCGCGCTGCTCCCAGGTGCAGTCCTCCAGTTCCTTCGCGAAGACCTT
>DATJFC010000083.1:0-9648 GCA_035495995.1 Holophagaceae bacterium | reverse complement strand
AGGGGCTGGAAGACGGACAGGCCCAATGCCAAGACCAGTCCGAACCGGAAATTGAAGATTCCGCGCATACGAGGCTCCAGGCCCCAAAACACACACATTTCGGGACTCAGAAAGACTACCTGAATAACTTGGGGTCAAAAGTAAAAAGATCGTATCACTGCCTCACATTGTACAGATCTCCAATGCTCCGCAGCGAGATGGTCAGGTCCACGCGGTCTTCTTTGCTGAGGCTGGTGCCGCTGACCTGGAGGGCCACATGGGTGTAGCGGAGGATGTAGGCGACGCAGGGCTGGACCCAGGTGAGAGCGGCTTCGCTGTTGGTGAAACCCTTGGGCCGGG
Source organism: Holophagaceae bacterium (assembly GCA_035495995.1). Classification (GTDB taxonomy): domain Bacteria; phylum Acidobacteriota; class Holophagae; order Holophagales; family Holophagaceae; genus JAFDVN01. The sequence goes on along the minus strand of DATJFC010000083.1, from coordinate 9,309 downwards.
TCGAGGAGCCGAAATCGTAGTTGGCGGCGACCTCGAAGCGGAAGCGGTCGTCGAGGAAGCGCTTGAGGCCGCCGAGCTGGATGCCTTTCTGGCGCACGAGGAACTGGTTCAGGCCCGTGCTGAAGTAGGCGAGGGTGAGGCGGCTGCCGTCCTGGGCCTTGATATCCGTGGAGAGGCTCTGGTCCGTGCCGCCGGGGCCGATGTCCGAGGAGGTGCGGAAGCTCACGCGCACCACTTCCGAGGGTTCCACGCTCACATCGCTGTCCAGGCTGGCCCAGCCCTTCTTCACGCGGCCGTCCGGCAGGATGATCGGGTTGAAGTGGTAGCGGGTCGAGAGCGTCCAGCGCGCGAGATCGTTGAAGCTCTCCCCCGCCCCGCCCCGCCCGAAGAAATACTGCTTCAGCCCGAACTCGAAGCTCTCCTCGTTGGAGGCGCTGGCGTTGACCCCGGGGTAGCTGTCGATGGCGTCGAAGCGCGGCAGGTAGGCCGCGTCCGCGAAGTCCGTGGTCCGCGTGAAGCCGAAGAAGGGCTCCACCACATGCTTGATGTCGCCGGTGTAGCCGAAGGCGGAAAGCCCTTCGAAGGTCCGGCCGAGCTGGGGCCCTGAGAAGCGGATGTGGGCCGAGCCGAGCAGGCGGTCGCTGGAGCCGGCGTCCACGCGGAAGGGGTCGTAGGCCGGGTTCGCGGAAGGATCCAGGTTCTGGCCGCTGGCCACCTGGTCCACGGAGAAGATGGGCTGGTCGAGGGTCGAGCCGTAGTGGGTGTCCCGCGCCATCGCCTCGCCGTCCACCCGGAAGGGCCCGAGCTGGCCCAGGCGGCCGTAGAGGCGCAGATCGGCGTCCCCGCGGTTCCAGGTGTAGGTGGCGCCCGGCGCCGTGAGGCTGCCGGAGAGGCGGTAGCCGAAGCGCGACAGGCGCAGCCCGCCGTCCAGGTAGAAGGAGGATCCCAAGGAAACGGGAAAGAGGCGCGCCTCCAGCTGCGGCAGCACCTGGCGTTCCAGCGAACTGGGGAAGACCGGGTTGTAGAAGGGATCGCCCTCGTTCTGCGTGAGGAAGAAGGTCCGCTCGCGGTCCGCGGTCAGCGCCAGGCTGCCCCAGGTGTAGGCCTTGCCGAAGTAGAGGCTGCTGTTGAAGTTCGTCTGGCCCAGCTGCCCCAGGCCCTTGCCGAAGTCCGCATCCACGAGGTTGTCGGAGGCGTCGTTGGCATCCACCGCCAGCTGCCATCCGTTCTCGCCCTGCCACACCTCTTTGAGGCCGTAGCGGTAGCGGTTGGCGTCAAGGCTCCGCTGGTTGATGAACTGGCCCGAGAAGGAGCCCTCGTGCGTGAGCGTGGGGTGCCAGCGCGCCTCGCCGCCCCAGAGCACGCCCTCTTTGGAGAACCATTCCGGATCGAGGGTCGCATCGGCGCTGGGGCCGAGGGTCTGGTAATAGCCGAGGCCCAGGCTCGTGCCCAGCGTGGAGGAAGTCCCGAGCTGGGGCGGCAGCAGGCCGGAGGCGCGGTCCAGTTTGGCGGGGTAGACGCCATAGGGCAGGTAGATGTGGGTGGGCAGGTGCCCGAGCAGGACGCGCAGGTTCCAGAGCTGGGCGTAGCCGTCCAGGTCCACGCGGAGCTTGGAGAGCTTGGCGCGCCAACCCGGCTTCTCCTCGGGGCAGGAAGTGACCTCCACCGCGTCGAAGGTCCAGATGCGCATCGTCTCGAACGACACGCTCCCGGACTTGAGCGTCCAGGTGGGCGGCAGATCCATTTCCAGCATCCAGGCCTGGCCGGACTTGGAGCGCCAGTTCATCTGGAGCTTCTCGCAACGGAGGCGCAGATCCGGCGCCTCGAGGCGGATGCGGCCGCGGGCCACGAGCTCGCCGGTGCGGAGGTCGTATTCGATGTGGTCCGCCAGCAGGAGCAGGCCTTCGCCCTGGATGGCGCCGCCGTCCAGCGTCCAGCGGTCGCCTTCCTGGACCACCTTCTGCCCCCGCCAGGCGAAGGGCAGCGCCGATCCTGACGGCGCTGGGCCCAGCTCGAAGGGCCGGTAGGGCAGCAGGAATTCCGGCGGCGGCGCCTGGAGCGGCTGGTCCCGCGGGATCGCCGGCAGGCCCTGGGCCGAGAGCCTCAGGGCGAGGACCGGAAGGATCCCAGCGCGCCGCCTCGATCCCCACGCCATGCGCGACTCAGAGATGCGGCAGGAAGTGGGCGGAGATGAGGAAGAGGCCCAGGCCCGCCCCGATGGCGAGCGTGCTCTTCCACCCTGGCTCCTTCTGCACTTCCGGCAGGAGGTCGGAACTGGCCACATAGATGGCGAGGCCCGCGGCGGCGGCCAGCGTCGGACCGGCGGGGATGCGCAGGAGCTCCTGCCCCCAGGCGCCGATGAGCGTGGCCACGGCCAGGACCCCGGCGGCCATGATGGCCCCCGCGGCGCCGAAGCCCCGCGCCAGGAAGATGCTGGCGATGGTGCCGCCCTCGGGGATGCGGTGGACGAGGATCGCCGCGAACATCAGCATCTTCAGATTCCCCTGGGCGGAAATCGCCGCAGCGAGGGCGACGCCGTCCATCAGGCTGTGCAGGGAGAGGCCCACGAGCGCCATGACGCCGCTCATGCGGCTGCCCGCGTGGGTCTCCTCGCCGTAGTGGAAGTGGGGCGTGATGCCGTGCTCCATGAGATGCACGAGCAGGAAGCCGAAGACGATCCAGATCGCGTTGGCGCGGCCGCCGTTCTCGGGCGCCAGGCATTCAGGAAGGATGCCCATGAGGGCGACGGCCAGCAGGTAGCCGGCGGCGACGCCCGACACCAGCCGCATGACCGAGGCCCGGCCCCGCAGGAACCGCACCACCGCCCAGCCGCCCAGGAGCGTGCCCAGGGCGGCCAGGACGGAAAGGCGCAGCAACTCCATCAGGCTTCGGTCTTCGCGGTCTTGGCGGCCCGCTTCTTGGGCTTGGCTTCCGGAGCGGCCTCAGCAGAAGGCTCCGCGGCTTTCTTCGCGCGGACGGCCTTGGGCTTGGGGGCCTCTGCCGAGGCATCCTCCGCCTTCGCGGCGGCCTTCTTCGCCGCGCGCTTCTTCGGCTCGGCCTTCGGGGCCTCGGCGGTTTCCGGGGCCGCCTCGGCTTTGGCGGCGCCCAGTTTCTTCGGGCGGGCGACCGGCGTGATCAGGCTCGCGAGCACTTCGCCGCTGAGCTTGGGCGGCTCGGGCGCGGCCTCTTCGCGGCGGGGCCTGGGCGCGGATGGAGCCGCCTTCCCTTCGCCGCGGGGTCCGGCCTGAGCGGGAGCCTCGGAGCCTTCGACCTCGCCTTCGGCCTTGTCGCCGCCGCGTCCGCGGCGGCGGCGGCGGCGGCGGCGCTTGCGTCCGCCCTCGCCCTTCGCGTCGTCTTCCTCCTCGCCGCCTTCAGCGCCTTCTTCGCCTTCCTCTTCGCCGGGTTTCGCGCTTTCGAAGAGCGAGCGGAGGCGCTCGCGCTCATCCAGGGCCGCGCGCTGAAGGTCCCGCTGGTCGTAGCGGAAGCCGTCCTTCCCGCCGTCGGACTTGGGCTCGGTCCTTGGCTCGGCCAGGGCCTTCTCGAAGGAGATGGGGCTGTCGCCGCCGAGCACGACGGTCTCGTCCTCCCGCTTGCGGCGGGGCTCATGGGCCTTGGAGGGAGCCTCGGGCTTCGCCTCCTTCTCCTCCTCCCGGCGCTCGATCTCGGCCTGCATGTCGCCGTAGGGGATCGTAGCGTCAGGCACGATCTTCACCTCGATGTCGCCGCGCTCCTCCAGTTCCGCGAGGTCGCGGCGCTTGGCGTTGAGCACTTCCGTCGCGATGGCGGGCGCCAGGCGCACCGTCACGGACTTCACGTCGCCGCGGGCCGAGATGGCCTTGAGGCGGCGCACGACGGAGAGGATGAGGGCCTCGATGCTCTTCACCTTGCCGCCGCCCTGGCACATGGGGCAGGCCTCATGCGTGACGTGCTGGAGGCTGGGGCGGATGCGCTGGCGCGTCATCACCAGCACGCCGAAGCGGTTGATCTTGCCCACTTCCATGCGCGCCTTGTCGGCCTTGAGGCCGTCCACGAGCTTGTCCTGCACGGTCTTGTTGTGGCTCTCGCGGCGCATGTCGATGAAGTCGATGACGACGAGCCCCGCGAGGTCCCGCAGGCGCAGCTGGCGCGCCACTTCCTCGGCGGCCTCCAGGTTCGTCTTGTAGGCCGTGTCCTCCTGGTTGTCGCCGGCGGTCTTGCCGGAGTTCACGTCGATGGCGACGAGGGCCTCGGTCTGGTCGATGACGAGCGCGCCGCCGCTGGGCAGGGGCACCTTGCGGCCGTAGACGCGGTCGATCTGCTCCTCGGTCTGGAACTTCGAGAAGAGCGGCTTCTTGCCCGTGTAGTGGCGGATGGCGTCCACATGCTTGGGCATGGTGCGGCGGAAGAAGGACTGGGCGTCGTGGAAGGTGTCGAGGTCGTCGATGTGGACCTCCTCGATGTCAGGGGACCAGCTGTCCCGCAGCGTGCGCGTGACGACGTCGTCCTCCTGCCACACGAGGCCTGGCGCGCTGCGGTGCTTGAAGCGGTTGTTCACTTCCTTCCACGAGTCCAGCAGGAATTCCAGGTCGCGCTGGAAGTCCTCCTTCGTGACGCCCATGGAGGCGGTGCGCACGATGACGCCGGTGTCCTTGGGGATCTCCAGCTCGTCGATGAGCTTCTTGAAGTGCTTGCGCTCGTCCTGGCCTTCGATCTTGCGGCTGATGCCGTTGACCGGGTTGCCGGGCGTGATGACGAGGAACCGGCCGGCCAGGCTGATCTGGGCCGTCATCATGGCGCCCTTGGAGCCCAGTTCCTCGCGCACGGCCTGGACCATGATCTCCTGGTCCTTGTGGAGCAGATCCTGGATGCGGCCGCGGCGGCCGTCGGGGCTCACCATGTCGCGGGGCAGCTCGCCCAGGGGCAGGAAGCCGTTCTTCACGCCGCCGAAATGGACGAAGGCCGCTTGGAGCGCGATGTCCACGCGCACGATGCGCGCCTTGTAGATATTGCCTTTGATCTTCTCGTTGTGGATGAACTCGACATCGTAGTCGTAGAGGACGCCGTCGACGAGGGTGGCGACGCGGATCTCTTCGGGATCGGTCGCGTTGATGAGCATGGTCTTGCGGCTCAAGGGGGCTCCTTGGATGGGCCCTGCCGGAACCCCGGCTTCCGGGGGTGGCGGCATGCAGATTGGGACTTGGGGATGGGGGGGATGGGGGCCTGAGTTCCCGGGGGCGGGCTTTCCCGCCGGCGGGCTCCCTCAGGGGGATCTCGCGGCGTCGGGCTGGGGTGCGCGGGAACCGGCTCCGGCCTGTCCGACCCGGGCAGTATGGCCGCTCCACCGCGAGGGCGCAACCGGCGCCCTCCGTTAAGCCCTGCAAAATCCGGGCTTGAGCGCCCGGCCGCGCATGTCACACGGAATTCACACCCAGGCCCCCAGGGCGTTCCCCGCCTTTCAGAACCTTGTCGCAGGAGGATTGACCATGAACCTGAAGACCTTTGCCCTCGTCGCCGCCACCCTCGGTGCCACCGCGGCCCAGGCCCAGACCGTCACCGTCATGGGCTCCACCGCCCTCGGCCCGCTCATGAAGCGCGCCGCCGAGATGTACATGAAGTCCCACGCCGGCGTCCAGATCGCCATCAGCGGCGGCGGCTCCATGACTGGCCTCAACCAGATCGCGGCCGGCAACTGCACCATCGGCATCTCCGATGTCTACGCCACCCCCGACCAGGAGAAGGCCGGCATCCAGAACAACGACATCGTCATCGAGCCCTTCACGCTCGTCGTGAACCCCAGCGTCAGCGTGCGCAACCTGAGCGCCCAGCAGGCCGAGGCCGTCTTCACCGGCGCCGTCTCCAACTGGAACCAGGTCGGCGGCCCCGACATGAAGGTCATCCGCATCAACCGGCCCGAGTCCAGCGGCACCCGCGCCGTGCAGCAGAAGACCGTCCTGGGCGGCAAGCCCTTCAGCAGCGACCAGCTGATCATGGACTCCACCGGCGCCGTGCTGACCGCCGCCACCACCACCAAGGGCGCGGTCTGCTTCATCGAGCTGGATTTCGCCGAGAAGAACAAGGGCAAGGTGGAGGCCGTCTCCTATAACGGCGCCTTCTGCACCCCCGAGAACGTGAAGGCCGGCAAGTACCCCCTCTTCTCCTACGGCCACGCCTACATCAACCCCGCCAAGACCGACGCCCCGACCCTGGCCGTGGCGCAGGACTTCCTGAAGTTCATCACCAGCCAGACCTTCCAGGACGACGTGGTGCCCAAGGCCGGCTACATGCAGGTCTCCCTGGCCGCCAAGCTGAAGACCAAGCTCTGATTTGAACCCGCCCGACGCGAACTCTCCGGCCGGACCGCTGCTCGAGGCGGCCCGGCCGGAGCCTGTGAAGGAGGATGGACCCGTGATCGAGGAGGCCATGGCGATGGACGCCCCGCTCGCCGCCCCGGCGAGGCCCAAGCGGCCCTGGACGCTGCTGGCGGACCGTTCCGCCGGGAGCATCTTCCTGCTCTGCACGCTCGTCCTCGTCGCCCTCATCCTCGGCCTGCTGGGCTTCCTCGCCTGGCGAGGGCTGGGCGCCTTCATCGCGGTCCCCGGCAACACCGGCCGCGTGCTCTCCCTGCGGGAAGTCTTCCTCGGCCTGGACTGGAGCCCGAACCAGGACCACTTCGGCGTGATGCCCTTCATCCTGGGCTCCCTCACGGTCGTGGGGCTCTCCATCGCCCTCGCGGGCCCCCTCGGCATCCTCACGGCGGTCTTCGTCACGCAGATGGCGCCCAAGTGGATGCGCGCCCTGCTGCGCCAGACCATGGACCTGCTGGTGGGCATCCCTTCCGTCGTCTACGGCATCTTCGGCCTCGCCACGCTGCTGCCCTTCCTGAGCAAGGGCTGGCTCAGCGACCTGCCGGCCGCGGGCTTCCTCGCCTCCGCGCTGATCCTGACGGTCATGATCATCCCCACGGTCGTGAGCCTCTCCATGGACGCCTTCGAGGCCCTGCCCCGCTCGCTCAACGAGGGCGCGCGCGCGCTGGGCTCCACCTCCTGGCAGAGCACCGCCCGGGTGCTCATCCCCGCGGCCTGGCCGCGCCTCGTGACCGCCATCGTGCTCGGCATGGGCCGCGCCATCGGCGAGGCCATGGCCGTGCAGATGGTCATCGGCAACAACCCGCAGTGGATCGGCCTCATGCGCGACCTCACGGACAAGACGCCCATCCTCCGCTTCCTCTTCACGCCGGCCTCGACCCTCACGACGGAGCTCGTGCAGGAGCTGCCGAACACGCCGGCCCACTCGCCCTGGAACAATGTCCTGTTCGCGCTGGGCCTGCTCCTCTACCTGCTCACCATGGGCTCCATCCTATTCACGCGGCGCATGGCCGGGAAGCGCGCATGAGAACCCTTCCGCTCAAGCCCCGCCGTTCCGCCCGCGTGGCCGACCTGGCCATGAAGGGCCTGCTCTGGACCGTGGCCCTGGGCTTCATCGCCGCGCTGCTCGTGGTGATGGGCGCCATCCTCAAGCAGGGCTGGCCCGTCCTCAACTGGGGCTTCTTCACGAAGATGCCCGAGACCCTGGACGCCGGCGGCGGCATCCGGCCCGAGCTGTTCAACTCCCTCTACCTCGTGGCCCTGTCGCTGGCGCTGTCCCTGCCCATCGGCCTCGGCGCGGGCATCTACATGGCCGAGTACGCGAGGCCGGGGCGCTGGATGGACTTCCTGCGCCTCTGCATCGAGACGCTCGCGGCCACGCCCTCCATCGTCCTCGCGCTCTTCGGCCTCATGATCTTCGTGCAGGCGCTGGACTGGAGCTTCTCCATCCGCTCCGGCGCCATGGCGCTGGCGCTGCTCAACATCCCCGTCATCACCCGCGTGACGGAACTGAGCCTGCGCGGCGTGCCGCACGAGCTGAAGGAGGCCAGCTACGGGCTGGGCGCCACCAAGCTCCAGACCATCCTGCGCGCCCTGCTCCCCTCGGCCGCGCCAGGCCTGCTCACGGGCACGGTGCTCGCCGCGGGCCGGGCCTTCGGCGAAAGCGCCGTCCTCGTCTTCACCGCCGGCACCAACACGAGCATGGCCTTCCCGGACTTCAGCCTGAAGGCGCCGGGCGAGACGCTCGCCGTGCACCTCTGGTACGTGGTGTCCGACGGCACGCTGCCCGACGCGCGGGAGATCGCGGCCGGCACCGCGGCGGTGATGATCCTCGTGCTCCTGGTGATGAACGTGGTGGTCCGACTTGTGGACCGGAGGTTGAAGCGCCATGCCCGATAACGCCCTGCTGGAACCCAAGACGGAGAACGCTGCGGCGGCCGCCGCCCGCGCGAAGCTCCGCGCCGTGGACCTCAAGGTCGCCTACGGCGACAAGGAAGTCCTCAAGGGCGTGAGCCTCGATGTCCCCACCAACCAGGTGACGGCCATCATCGGCCCCTCCGGATGCGGCAAGAGCACCTTCCTCAAATGCTTCAACCGCATCCACGAACTGGGCGGGCCGGCCAAGGTCAGCGGCCGCCTGGAACTGGACGGCGGCGATCTCATGGGACTCCACGAAGTGGAGCTGAGGCGCCGCGTCGGGATGGTGTTCCAGAAGCCGAACCCCTTCCCGAAATCCATCTACGACAACGTCTCCTTCGGCCCCAGGCTCTTCGGGGTGCGGGGCCGCGCGGACCTGGACGCCGCGGTGGAGGATGGCCTCCGCAAGGCCGCGCTCTGGGACGAGGTGAAGGACCGGCTCAAGGATTCGGCCCTGGGCCTCTCCGGCGGCCAGCAGCAGCGGCTCTGCATCGCGCGCGCGCTGGCGGTGCAGCCGGAGGTGATGCTCATGGACGAGCCTTGCTCCGCCCTGGATCCCATCGCCACCGCGAAGATAGAGGAGCTCATCTTCGAGCTGAAGAAGGAGCTCACCATCGTCATCGTGACGCACAACATGCAGCAGGCGGCCCGCGCCAGCGACAGGACCGCGTTCTTGTGGATGGGCGAGCTGGTCGAGGAGGGCGAGACCGAGGCCATCTTCACGAACCCGCGCAAGCCCATGACCGAGGACTACATCACGGGGAGATTCGGCTGATGACGCGCCACTACGACGAAGGGCTGAACCACCTCCGCGAGGGCCTGACCGCCATGGCGGGCCAGGTCGAATGGATGCTGGAGCTGACGCTCCGCGCCCTGCTGGAGCGCAAGAACGACCTGGCGGACCGCGTCAACGCGCTCGACGCCGGCGTGGACGAGCAGGAGCTGAAGCTCGACAAAGCCTGCATCGACCTCCTGGCCCTGGGCGCGCCCGTCGCCAGGGACCTGCGGCTGGTGGCCAGCGCCATCAAGATCATCCCCGAGCTGGAGC
>DATJFC010000082.1:0-5656 GCA_035495995.1 Holophagaceae bacterium | reverse complement strand
GCTGGAAGCCCTCATCCGGAAGTTCCCGGACCAGGCCAGAACACTCGCTAACGATCCGGAGTGACCCATGCGCGCCCTCGACCAGCTCCGCTCCCTGCGATTTGAAACGGGGGCCCAGTCGCATCCGGCCGGCTCCTGCCTCCTATCGATGGGCGGGACGCGGGTGCTCTGCGCGGCTTCGCTCGAGGAGAAGGTGCCGGGCTGGATGAAGGGCAAGGGCGCGGGCTGGCTCACGGCGGAATACGGCATGCTGCCCAGCTCCACGCACACGCGCACGGACCGCGAGGCGGCGCGGGGCAAGCAGCAGGGCCGCACGGTGGAGATCCAGCGCCTCATCGGCCGCAGCCTCCGGCAAGCGGTGGATCTCAAAGCCCTGGGCGAACGCACGCTCGCCATCGATTGCGATGTGCTCGACGCCGACGGCGGCACGCGCTGCGCGTCCATCACCGGCGCCTGGGTGGCGCTGGCCTTGGCCTTGAGGAAGCACGGGCTTGAAGCCGCGCTCCTGCGCCAGGTGGCGGCCGTGAGCGTCGGCATCGTGGAATCCGGCGAAGGGCGCCGCGGCGTCGCGCTGGATCTGGAATACGAGGAGGACCACCTCGCCGCCGTGGACAGCAACCTCATCGCGGCGCGGCCCATGAGCGGCGGGGAGCTGGAATTGGTGGAGCTGCAGGCCACGGGCGAGGGCCGCAGCTTCAGCCGCACGGAGTCCTCGGCCCTGCTCGACCTCGGCCTCGCGGGCTGCGCGGAGCTGATGGCGGCCCAGCTCAGGGCCCTCGCGTGAAGCGCGCCCTGGCCGGCCTCCTCGCGCTGCCCCTGGCGGCGCAGGATCCGGACGCCCTCACGGTCAATCCCAACCGCCCCACCTTCGCCACGCCCGCGCGCACGACGCAGGAGGGCGTCCTCGAACTGGAAGCGGGCCTCCAGCGCACGCTCTTCAAGGACGGGTCGCGGTCGGACTTCGAGCCCATCCTCCTGAAGCTGGGGCAGACCGGGCGCTTCGAGTGGCGCTTGGGCTGGAACGGCTACCTCCGGCAGACCGCGCCGGACGGCTCCCGCGCGCAGGGCTTCAGCGACCCGACGCTGGGATTCCAATGGCATCCGCTGGACCAGGACAGGCTCGGCTTCGATGGCGCCGTGGGCTACTTCCACAAATTCGCGATGGCCGACGCGGCGGAAGGCCTGGGATCCGGCCGCGCGGACGACACGCTCGCGCTGCTGGCGAGCAAGGATCTCGGCGCGGTCCATCTGGATGTGAACTACCTTCACGGCTGGATCGGACAGCCCGCGGGCGGACGCGCGGGGCAAGACTCGGGCACCGCGTCCGCGAGCTGGCCTCTGGCGGGCCCCTGGGGCATGGGGGCGGAACTCTACACCATCGGCCCGCTGCCGGGCCTGAGGCGCGACACGGCCCTCCTCGCCTACGCGTCCTACCAGCTCTCTCCGCGCGCGGTCTTCGACGCGGGTTTCGATCGCGGCGTCTCGAACGGCGCGCCACGGTGGAACCTCTTCTGCGGCGTCACCTGCGGCCTGGGCCGCCTCTTCCATCCGAAGGCGCCTCGATGAGAGGCCTGCCCACGCTCGCCTGCCTGATCGCCTTCGCGCCAGGCCTGGGCGCGCAGGAGGCCGTCCTCAAACGCTTCGAGGTCCAGGTCCAGCCGCCGGACTACATCTTCCGCTTCACGCCCACGGTGGAGATGCCGGGGCGGCCGCGCATCACGCTGGCCCTCAGCGGCGGCGGGGCGCGAGGCGTGGCCCACATCGGCGTCCTGGAACGGCTGGACCGGGACGGCATCCCGGTGGACGCCCTCGGCGGCACGAGCATCGGCGCCTTCATCGGGGGTCTCTACGCCGCGGGCTATTCCGGCCAGGAGATCGAAGCGCTGTTCCGCACCCAGGACTTCAACCGCGCCTTCCTGGACCTGCTGCGGCGCCAGCCGGGCCAGACCCTCACGGAGCAGGAGGACCGCAACGCGAGCCTGGTGCGACTGGAATCCGACGGCCAGGGCGGCTTCCGCTTCGCGCAAGGCTTGCAATCGGGACGGCCGGTGCAGCGGGTTCTGGAATCGCTCTTCGCGCGCGCGGCCTACTTCAGCGACGGGGACTTCGACCGCCTGCGGGTCCCCTTCCGGGCCCTGGCGACGAACCTCCAGAGCGGCGAAGGCCGTGTCTTCGCCTCGGGCGACCTGGCGGAATCGGTGCGCGCCTCCATGACCGTGCCGGGCGGTTTCCAGCCCGTGCTCATCGACGGCCAGCCCTTCGTGGACGGCGCCCTCGTGGAGAACCTGCCCGTGGACATGGCGCGGGCCCAGTTCCCCGGCACTTTCGTGCTGGCGGTGGACATCAGCTCGCCGCTCGCCTCGGGGCCGGCCTCGAGCTTCTTCTCCGTCGCGGCGCGCAGCCTCGACCTCACCATCGAGCGCCGCCAGTGGGAGAGCCGCCGCGACGCGGACTTCCTGTTGCGTCCCCAGCTCGGCGAGGTCTCCTTCACGGATTACACCAGCCGCTTCCAGGAGATGGTGGAAGCGGGGCGCCAGGCCTACGACGCCCAGCGGGATCCGCTGGGGCAAGCCCTCCTCGCCCGCTGGCCCTCGCCCTCCCTGCCGCCCGGCACAACCGTGCGCACCGAGACGGAAGGCTTGCCCCCTGAGGCGCAGACCGCGCTGGCGCGGCTACGCCCCGCCGCCGGCATTCCCGCAGAGCGGGATGTCTACATCGCGCTGCAGCAACTGCTCGTGCACGGCTGGGCCCGCAGCGCCTGGGCCGAGCTGAGACCGGGTCCGGTGCTCCTCGTGCATGCGGAGCCCTGGCCCGCCGTGCGGAGCTGGAGCGTCGAAGCGCCGGAAGAGCTGCGGGACCCGCTGGCGAAAGAAGCTCAAGACCTCCTGAAACCGGGCCTCCCCTTCGACCCCACCGCCTTCGGCGCGCTGCTGAGCCGCATCGTCCACGCCCGCGCGCTCGCCGGCGCGCCGCTGGCGGATGTGCGGGGGTCCGGCTTCGACCCGGTCACCGGACGCGTCACCCTGCGGTTGAAGGAGCCGGCCGTGCGCTCCATCGAGGTGCGGCCTCCTGCGGGCAAACCCCTGCGCACGGACTACCTCAAGGACCTGATGATGCCCCTCATGGGCCGGCCCGTGCGCATGGAGGATCTCCAGCGCCGGGTCGCGCTCGGAGAAGAAAGGCTGGATCTGGGGGAACTGCGCTGGCGCGAGCGGAGCGCGGGCGGGGACGCCGTGGAGCTGGACCTGCTGCCCGTGCCGCAGCGCAAGCAGAGCATCGACGCGTCCCTGGGGTGGGAATCCACGCTGGGCGGCCAGTGGGGCCTCGCCTACGCGGCGCGCAACCTGGGGGGCAGCGGCCTCGGCGTGGATCTCGACGCGGGCCGGAACCGCCTGCTGGAGCAGGGCTCCCTCACCCTGCGCGGGCCCTTCAAGGCCTTCCCCGGGGCCGGCCTCGAACTGGGCGTCTCGGCCCAGGAGCAACGGCTGCAGACCGTCTTCGCCTTCCCCAATGCCGAGCTGGGCGGCCTTCCCTTCGATGCGCGGATCCGGAGCGTGGACGGCGTCTTCGGCGGCTTCCTCCGCTTCGGCAGCGAAGGCAGCGGCAAACTCAACCTGGAGGCGAGCCAGCGCCGGAGCGACTACCTCTACCCGGGCCTCGGCGGGGCCCGGACCGAGCGGACCGGCGCGCTCTCCGGAGAATGGGATGACTTCGACCGCGTCATCCTGCCCACCCAAGGCCTGCTCCTGCGCGCCCGTGTGACCTACGGTCGCGCTTTGGCGGGCCAGTTCCCCCAGACGGCCTTTTCCTCCGCCTACGCGCGGGCCCGCGGCCTGCTCGCCTTCGGCGACCATGCGAGCCTGGATCTGGATCTGGAAGGCGGCACGGGCTCGAAGCTCCCCCTGGACCGCTGGTGGCCCTTCGGCGGCAACGGCGGCCTGCTGGGCTCGGACAGCCTGAGCGTGTTGGCGCCGAAATTCGCCGCAGCGCGCTTCGGCCTGCCCATCCGCTTCTATGGCGGCCTCGGCCTCAACTTCGAGGTGGAGCCGCGGCTGGACGAAGCGCGCTTCGCGGGCCTTGACGGAGGCCTGGGCCGGGCTTCAGCCGCGCGGGCCTCCAGCGCGGGGGTGCTCCTGCGCACCACCCTCTCCAGCTTCTTCGTGGAAGCGGGCTACGGCTTCCTCCGTTTCGAAGGCGCGCCCGGCCGGGACGGCCGCACCCACGGCAGTTTCCACATCTCCATTGCTACCCGCCCCTTCGACTTGTGGAAGCGCCATTAATCTTGTCAGTGCCCATATAACCCGGACCAGACTTGTAAAAAGACCTTGTTGCCGCCGGACCTTGGACTAACTTGGGGGTCACTCCCCCGAGGCATACCAAGATGGGCCTCACCCCCACCACTCGGAGCTTGGCGGGCTCGGCCTTAGCCGGGCTCCTGGTGGGAGTTGCCTTCCTGCTGACCCTGCGCTCCATGGACCGCACCCGCCTCCTCTCCGTCCAGCGCTTGAGCGCCGCCCAGGCCCTCACGGCGCTGACCCAGGGGCTCTCCGACCTCAAGGATGCCGAGACGGGTCAACGGGGCTACCTCCTGACGGGCGATCCGGCCTACCTCGGCCCCTACGACCGGGGCAGGGCCCAGGCGAGCGAAACCCTGGGCGCTTTCAGCAAACTGGAGGGCGCGCGCGAGCTGGCGCCGGAGGACCTGGCCCGGTTGCAGAATCTCTGCGGCGCGAAGCTGGACGAGCTGGACCGCACCATCCGGCTGGCGAAGGCCGGGAAGCGGGACGAGGCCCTCGCCATCGTCAAGGCGGGCGACGGGCTCCGCGTGATGGACGCCATCCGCGAGACGCAAGCATCCTTCGCCTCGAACCTCGAACGCCGCAAGGCGGAGGCGGACCACGCCCTCATGGAGGAGCGCCAGCGGCTGCGCTGGACCCTCTTCCTCCTGGGCGGGCTGGCCTTCCTGACCCTCGGGGGCGGAGCCTGGGCCCTCTACCGGGGAGATCGCCTGCAGCTGAGGGCGGAGCAATCCCTCGCCGCGGCGGATTCCAAGCTCCGGCAAATGGTGAATGGCATCCGGGACTACGCCATCCTCATGCTCGATCCGGAAGGCCGGATCATCGGCTGGAACAAGGGGGCCGAGGAGATCAAAGGCTACGAAGCCTCAGAGATCCTGGGGGAGCACTTCTCCAGGTTCTACCTGCCAGAGGATCGCGCTGCGAACCACCCGGCGCGGATGCTCGAAGAGGCGAAGGAGACCGGACGGGTCGAAGAAGAAGGGTGGCGCCTCCGGAAGGACGGGTCGAAGTTCTGGGCCGACACCGTGATCACCGCCCTCCGGGAAGCGTCCGGGCGCCTGCTGGGATTTGTGAAAGTCACCCGGGACCTGACGGAACGCCGCCGCGTCGAGGAGGAGCTGCGGGCCAGCGAACGGCGGTTCCGCACCCTGGCCGAGGCCGCTCCGGTGGGGATCTACGAGTACGACTTCGAGCGGGACGCCATCTACGCCAACAGCGCGCACTGCCGGCTCGCGGGCGTGCCGAAGGAGGAAGCCACCCGGGAACGGCTCCGGGCCGCGGTGCATCCGGAAGACCGGCCGCGCGTCCTCGCGCGGGTGGAGGCCGACATGGGCGGAGGCACGCCCTTCGACCAGATC
>DATJFC010000081.1:0-6430 GCA_035495995.1 Holophagaceae bacterium | reverse complement strand
GCCAGCCGGGCCAGCAGGACCTCATCGGGCTCCAGCCGTTCCAGGCTCATCTGGATCGTGGCCGCCAATTCCTCCTCGACCACCTGCCGCCGGCCCTTCAGCCATGCGGCCAGGGTGTCCCGGATAGCGTCGAGGTCCATGGGGTCCGTGGGCATAGGTTTCACCTGAGGCGGGCTTGTAAATACGAGTGTAGGGCCCCGGATGACTCATTGGAACAACGGGTTCGCGCGTATAGGATGGGGATGGACACCCCCGGGAGCGGACGGATGCCAGATCTTTCGATTGAAGTGCGGAACGCGGGCGTCGTGACGGTCGTCCTGCCCGCGGGCTTCATCAACGCGCACACGGTGCGGGATTTCGAGTGCGCCCTCGAGAAGCTCGTCACGGACCGCCGCTACTTGATCCTGCTGAACTGCCAGAACCTCAGCTACATCTCCTCCGCCGGGCTGGGGGCCATCATGGGCCTCATCGAGACGGTGCGGGAGAACGGCGGCGACATCCTGCTCTCGGACCTTTCCGAGAATGTCTTCGCCATCTTCGACACCCTCGGATTCACCCAGCTCTACCGCGTCTTCAAGCGCGAGGACGAGGCGCTCGCCGCCGCGGCCGCTCCCGGCCAGGGAGCCTGACATGGCCGCCGCCGCGGAGCTGTCGGAGTTCCAGCTCACCATCCCGAGCGAGACGAAGTACCTCAATCTCGTCACGGGCCTGGCCAAGCGGGCCGCGCTGGTGGCGGGCCTGGATGATTCCGCCGCCGCCAAGGTGAGCATCGCCGTGGACGAGGCCGTCACCAACGTCATCCTCCACGCCTACAAGGGCGAGGCGGACCACCAGGTGGAGCTGCAGCTGGAGTTCACGCCCCGGGCGCTGGAGATCCACATCTTCCACGCCGGGCAGGGCATCCGCGAGGACCAGGTCATGCTGCCGGACCCGAAGGAGTACGTGACCCATCCCCGCAAGGGCGGGCTCGGCCTGCTGCTCATGAGCCGTTTCATGGACGAGGTGCGCTTCCGCGAGGCGCCGGGCCGCAACGAGTGCTGCCTCATCAAGAAGATCTCCTGACCGGGAGCGCGGCGTGAACGCGCCCGGAGCCTCCCCTTTCGACCGCCTCCGGGCCCTCTCGCTCCGCATTCCCGAGGGCGCCTCCGAACTGCTGCCCCTCATCGACTTCCTCGAGGCCTTCCCCCAGCAGGGCACGGAGGAAGACCTCATCCACCTCGTGGGCGTGACGGCCCTGGGCATCGCCCGCGCCAGCCAGGGCGGCATCTGGGACGGCCAGCGGTGGATCTTCACGCGCGGCCAGGCGCCAGCCTTCCCCACCAACCCCGGCAAGGGGTGGACGAGCTTCGGCTGGACCTGGCAGGAGGAGGAGCTGGGCACCGTCGCCCTCAAGGCCGAGAGCGTTCCGGAAGCGCTGCCGCTGCTGCTCTCCGTCGCCGCGCCCCTCCTCATGTGGCGGCGCATGGAGCACCTGCGGAGCGACCAGAACCGCGCGCTCGCCCTGCAGCTCTCGCGCCTCAACACGGTCTTCGACCTCACGCGCTCCCTGGGCGAGGTGGAGACGAAGCAGGAGCTCATCAGCCTCATGGCCGCGACGATCATGGGCGAGTTCCGCATCCCGCGCCTGCTGGTGCTGGACGGCAACGGGACCGTCCTCGTGGCCCGCGGCGTCGGCGCGGTCCCGGCCGCGCTGGAAGGCGAGGAGTTGCGCGCCCTCGTGGAGGACAAGCGGCTCATCCACGCGCAGGAGATGCGGGACGCCACACACAGCCACGGCTTCGCCTACGCGGCGGATCCCACCATCGGGAAGCTTTCCGAGGACGACGACACCTTCCTCCAGACGCTCATGAACCTGGCGGGCGGCCAGCTTTCGAGCCTCGAGATGCGCCACGAGCGCATCCAGAAGGCGAAACTGGAGAAGGACCTGGACCTCGCGCGGAACATCCAGCGCCAGATCCTGCCCAAGCGGCTGCCGGAGCCGCCGGGCTGGGCCTGCGCGGCGGCGAACCTGCCCTACCAGGCCGTCGGCGGCGACCTCTACGATCTCTGGCTCGCCAGCGATCCGCCCGCCGGAGGCTGGGAAGACGAGCAGGAGGGCGAGCGCCTCCACTTCGCCATCGCCGACATCAGCGGCAAGGGCCTGCCCGCGAGCCTGATGATGACCCAGCTCAGCGCCTACCTCCGCGCGCGCGCGGACCGCCGCGTGAAGAACTGGGGCCGCCTCGCCACGCGGCTCAACACGCGCATGAACGAGGTGCGCGACCGGCAGCGCTACGCCACGCTCTTCGCGGGGAGCATCAACCCCGACACCGGGGACCTGCGCTACGTGAACGGCGGCCATAACCCTCCCCTCCTGGTGAAGACCGACGGCGCCTTCCAGCGCCTGGACCCCACGGGCCCCATGGTGGGCCTGCTGCCCGGCGCCGAGTGGGAACAGGGCCGCGCCCAGCTGGAGCGCGGCGACACGCTCATCGTCTTCACGGACGGCCTGGTGGAGGCCGAGAACGCGGCGGGCGAGGAGCTGGGCGACGAGGCGCTGGCGCGCGTCGTGCGCGACAATCCCGGCGCCGACGCGGACGACCTGCTGGAGCACCTCCTCGTGGCCGCGTTCAAGCACCTCGACGCCGGCAACTTCCGGGACGACGTGACGCTGGTGGTCATCAAGCGGATGGGCTGAGGCCGCCCGCCCGGGCGCCGCTTGCCCGCGTCCGTACACTGGATGTGGAGGCACCACCCGCCCATGAACGCCGCCAAGACCTTCTTCCTCATCGTCTTCATGACCGCCGTGCTCGTCGTCATCGGTGAAGTGGCCTACGGCAGGACCGGCCTCTACATCGCGCTCGTCATCGGGCTCGGGGCGAATTTCGTGAGCTACTTCTGGAGCGACAAGATCGTTCTCATGAGCAGCGGGGCGAAGCTGGTGACACAAGCCGAGGCGCCGGAGCTCTACGCCATCGTCGCGAACCTCACGCAGCGCGCGGGCCTGCCCATGCCGCGCGTCGCCATCATCCCTGACGAGACGCCCAACGCCTTCGCGACGGGCCGCGATCCCGAGCACGCCGTCGTCGCCTGCACCGAAGGAATCCTCAAGCTGATGACGCGGCCGGAGCTGGAAGGCGTCCTCGCCCACGAGCTGGGCCAAGTGAAGCACCGGGACATCCTCATCGGCAGCCTGGCCGCGGCCCTGGCCCAGGCCATCATGTTCATCTCCCACGCGGTCATGTGGGTGACGCCCCGCGACGAGGAAGGCCGCGCCAATCCCATCGCGGGCATCGCCATCATGGTCCTCGGCCCCATCGCGGCGATGCTGCTGCAGATGGCCATCAGCCGCTCCCGGGAATACGACGCGGACGCCTACAGCGCGCACATCACGGGCCGCCCGGACCTGCTGGCCAGCGCCCTGGAGCGGCTCCAGGCCTACAACCAGCAGGCGCCCATGCAGCACGCCCAGCCCGCCACGGCCCACCTCATGACCGTGAGCCCCCTCAGCGGCGGTGGCGTCATGGGCATGTTCAGCACCCACCCGCCCATCCAGGAGCGCATCGCGCGTCTGAGAGCCATGCCGGTGCAGTTCACTTGAGGCTTTTGACTCTCGGCGATGGCCTCTTGCGGGACGAGACGGTTCGCGGCGTTCGCGTCATGAGCGGGCGCATGGGTGGGTCGGCGCCGGCAAGAGCCGAAAGCCAAAAGCCGAGAGCCTAGACGTTGAACAGGAAGTTCATCACATCGCCGTCCTGGACGATGTACTCCTTGCCTTCGGTGCGCATCTTGCCTGCGTCCTTGGCGCCCTGCTCGCCGCCGCAGGCGATGAAATCCTCGTAGGCGATGGTCTGGGCGCGGATGAAGCCCTTCTCGAAGTCGGTGTGGATGACGCCGGCGGCCTGGGGGGCCGTGTCGCCCTTGCGGATGGTCCAGGCGCGGACCTCCTTCACGCCGGCGGTGAAGTAGGTCTGGAGGCCCAGCAGCTCGAAGCCCGCGCGGATGAGGGCGTTGAGGCCCGGCTCCTTCAGGCCGGCCTCTTCCAGGAACATGGGCCGGTCCTCCTCGGGCAGGTCCTGGATCTCGGCCTCCAGCTTGGAGCAGATGGGAAGGACGGGCGCATGGCGCTCGGCGGCCAGGGCCTTCAGCTTCTGGAAGTGGGGGTTGGCCTCCGGCGCCGCGATGTCGCCCTCGCCGATGTTGCCGACGAAGAGCACGGGCTTGAGGGTGATGAGGCCGAAGGACTTCACCAGGGCGATCTCGTCCTTGCTGAGGCCGGCGGTGGAGGCCCAGCGGCCCTCGTTCAGGGCCGCGAAGACTTTCTCCAGCACGGCCACGAGGACCAGCGCCTCCTTGTTCGCGCCGCTCTTGGCGGCCTTGCGGTTGCGGTCCAGGCCCTTCTCGACGCTGTCGAGGTCCTTGAGAATGAGTTCCGTCTCGATGATCTGGACGTCACGGGAGGGGTCCACGTTGCCTTCCACATGGGTGATGTCCCCGTCTTCGAAGCAGCGGCAGACCTGCACGATGGCGTCCGTGTCCCGGATGTTGGCGAGGAAGGCGTTGCCGAGGCCCTCGCCTTTCGAGGCGCCGCGCACGAGGCCGGCGATGTCAACGAACTCCTGCGCCGCGGGCAGGATGCGCTGGGGCTTCACGATGGCCGCCAGCTTCTCCAGCCGCGCGTCAGGCACGTCCACCACCCCCGTGTTGGGCTCGATGGTGCAAAACGGATAGTTGGCGCTGGCCGCGCCCGCCCGGGTGAGGGCGTTGAACAGGGTGGACTTGCCGACATTGGGCAGCCCGACGATGCCACAGGCGACGGCCATGCGGACCTCCAGCCCTCCAGTGTCTCAGAGGACGGGAACCTGCCCAAAAGGGAAAATGGCGAAGCCCCTTGCGCCGCCGCCCGGGGCGCCATAACCTCCAGCGCAACGCAGTCCGTAGATCCCTCCTGGAGGCCGCATGAGCGTGACGGTTCGGGCCGAATTCCCCGGCTATGTGATGGACATCCTCGTCCGTCCTGGCGATCTGGTAGAGGAAGAGGAAGCCCTCATGCTCATGGAGAGCACGGATCAGGACCACACGCCCTTCTACGTGAACGCCCCGGAGGCGGGGAAGATCCGCGAGATCCTCCTCGAGGAGGGCGATTTCGCGGACGAGGACGACGAGCTGATGGTCATGGCCGACGCCGATCCGGACGAGCAGGACGACATCCAGCACGGCTGACGGAGCCGCGGGCGCGGGCGCCTGCGCCCGGGCTACACTGGACGGCTACAGGAGGCGTCCATGGCGGTGATCCGCGCGGAGATGGCGGGCAAGGTGCTGGAGGTGTGCGTGGCCGCGGGCGACGCAGTCTCCGAGGACCAGGATCTGGTGATCGTCGAGTCGATGAAGATGCAGATCCCCGTGGGTTCGCCTGAAGAGGGAACGGTGGCCAAGGTGTTCGTGGCCCCCGACCAGTTCCTGAACGAGGGCGACCCCATCGTCGAGCTGGCCTGATGGCGGAACTCCGCGTCGAACGCCTCCAGGGCGGGGACGCGGGCCTCGTCCTGCTGGGCCTTGAACGCCCGGCAGCGAAGAACGCCCTGGGGCGGCAGCTCCTCGGCGAGCTCCGCGAGGCCTTCGCCTTCCTCAAGGCCGATCGCGCCGCCCGCGTGGTCGTGCTCCACAGCCTCGTGGACGGCGTCTTCTGCGCCGGCGCGGATCTGAAGGAGCGGGCCGCCATGGGCCAGCCTGAGGTCGAGCGTTTCGTGAAGAGCCTCCGCGCCGCCTTCACGGAGCTGGAGGATCTGCCCCTGCCCACGATCGCGGCCATCGAGGGCGCGGCCCTGGGCGGCGGGCTGGAGCTGGCCCTGGCCTGCGATCTGCGCGTGGCCGGCGGCGGCGCCAAGCTGGGCCTGCCGGAGACGGGCCTCGCCATCATCCCCGGCGCGGGCGGGACCCAGCGTCTGCCTCGCCTCATCGGGCGCTCCAAGGCCAAAGAGCTCATCTTCACGGGCCGCCGCATCGGGCCTGATGAAGCCGCCGCCCTCGGCCTCGCCGATCACGCGGTGCCCGCGGGGCAGGCGCTGGACAAGGCACTCGAGATCGCGCGGGAGATCCTGCCCAACGGGCCCGTCGCGCTGCGCGCGGCGAAGGCGGCCGTCAACCGCGGCCTGGAAGTGGGCCGCGACGCGGGGCTCGCCATCGAGCGCGCCTGCTACGCGGAGGTCATCCCGACGAAGGACCGCCTCGAAGGGCTCGCCGCGTTCCGCGAAAAGCGGAAGCCCGTCTACCGGGGCGAGTGATGGGCGTGGGGCGTGAGCACGACGCGGATCATGGCCATGGCCCCACGACGGCCGGCCGGCTGGCCCTCAGCGCGGCCATCTTCTTCCTGAGCTTCCTGCTCCAGGGCCTCGGCGGCCTCTGGAGCGGGTCCGTGGGCCTTCTCAGCGATTCGCTGGAGAACCTCAAC
>DATJFC010000080.1:0-3949 GCA_035495995.1 Holophagaceae bacterium | reverse complement strand
GCGCACGATGACGGCGCTGGCCACGGGCGTCGCGCCGCCGCGCGCCGAGGTGAGCCGCACGCGGAACTGGGCGAAGCGCGTGGGCGGCAGGCTCGGCAGCTCGCCGCTGCGGAGGGGCGGCGTCCACGCGGACCAGGTGGCGTCGGGCTCCTCGGTGAATCCCGTGCGGAACTGGAGAGAGGCCGCCGTGCCTTCAGGCGTCTGCGCGTCGAGCACGGCGCGGCCCCAGTCGGCGAGCGGCTGGGCCCGGAGGACGGGGGAGTCGAGCGTGCCCTCGGTGGCCTGGAGCTCGGAAAGCGCGTGGACTTCGGCGGGATTGGAGGCGGCCACCAGCAGCTCGGAGCCCGAGGCGAGGAAGGCGGTGGCCTGTCCCGCGCCGAGCTCGGTGAGGACCTCGAAGGGGTTCATGTCCCGCTGCTTGGCGTCCAGCGGAACCGCGAAGATACGCGAGCG
The DNA here is from genome assembly GCA_035495995.1 of Holophagaceae bacterium. Taxonomy (GTDB): domain Bacteria; phylum Acidobacteriota; class Holophagae; order Holophagales; family Holophagaceae; genus JAFDVN01. The sequence continues at coordinate 3,496 of DATJFC010000080.1, read as the reverse complement.
GTTGCCGGTCCCGATCAGCAGGCGGCCCTTCCAGGCTTCGAGGGCGTAGACCTGGCTGCGGGCGCTCTGCCACAGGGTCTGGGGGACGCGGTCTTTCCCGATGCGGATGACGGCGCATTTCGGAGTTTGGCTGGCGTCCGCGACGAGGTAGCCCTCGCGCTTCTCCAGCTTGCCGCCCTGGAGGCGCGAGGCCAGATCGTTGTCGGCCCCGGCGTAGATGTCGCCGTTGTCCACCGCGATCGCGCGCACCTCCTCGAAGGGCGTGTCCATGAGGATCTCGAGATGGTCGGAGACGCGCCCGTAATGCAGCACGAGGCCGCGGCCCAGGCTGCCGAGGTAGTAGCCGCCGGACCCGTCGGGGCACATGGCCGTGAAGGCGGTCTCCTCGGGGAGGCCGGCCAGCTTGCGGCTGGAGCCCTCATGGGCCGTGATGAGCACGGCGCCGCTTTGAGCGCCGCCCGCGCAGACCACATCCGTCCCTTCGGCGCGCATGGACCAGATGACGCTCGCGTCGAGGTCGCACCAGGGTTTCACGGTGCCGTCCGTGGAGACGCGGAAGAGCTTGTCCTGGCCGCTCGGCGCGACGATGAGGTCCGGCCCCACCTTCGCCATCGCGAAGACGATGCCGCCCTTCACCTGGGCGAGGGGCCGCATCTGGCCGCCCGCGTAATGGTAGAGCTTGCCGTCCGTGCCGGCGGAAAGGTAGGCGCCGCCCTGCCCGTCGGGCACGGCGCACCAGATGACGCCCTCGGGCAGCTGGCCCACGAGCCGCTCGGCGGGCGCCAGGCGCAGGGCGCCGTCGGCGCCGATGCTCACGCCCTTCGTGGCGGCGCCGATCCAGTCGTTGAAGCTGGCGAAGACCGCCTTGGGCTGGTCGGCGCGGAGGGTGGCCAGGAGGGCGGCCGAAGCGAGGAGGGTGCGTAGGCGCATGGGGCTCCGTTCCGTCAGTCGATTTCGATCTCGAGGTCCATGGAGGCCAGTCCGCGCACTTCGCGGTCCAGGGGCAGCACGCTTCGCCCGATGATGCGGTGCTTGAGCGCGCCGCCATCGGACCCGCCGTCGTCGGCGACCAGGTTGGCGACGGAGGGCGGCAGGCCCTCGATGCGCCCGCCCCGGAGCCCGACGCCCGTGTCGTCCTGCACGAGCACCGCGTAGGCGTGGTTGTTCCGCAAGGAGCTGTTCAGCAGCCTCACGATGTCGGAAAGGTTCGCCACCTGGATCGATTGCTGGTCCGGATCCGCGGCCATGAGGCTGAGGCCGTCGCCCACCATCAAGGTCGCCTTGCCCGGGCGCGCGGAGCCGGGGACGGGGATGTTGAGCGTGGCGGTCTCGCGCACCCCCTGGACATTCTGGAGCGTGACGACGATGGGCAGGGTGTCGCCGGGCCTCACGCGGCCCTTCAGCACGCGCACGCCGACGACGCCCGCGAGGTCCAGCTTCTCCTCCGCCTTCACGGTGAGGCTGATGCCGTCGAAGACCGGCTTCTCGAACGGGTTGAAGCAGACCGCCTGCAGCATGCCGCCGACGAAGGCCGAGACCCGGGCGGCGTTGAGGTCGGCCACCACGCAATCGATCTGGATCGGGTCCTGGCCCACGAGCTTGATGTTCCCCTGCAGGGACAGGCTCTGGAATCCCGTGCCCCGCACCTGGGATTCCAGCGTCTGGCTGAGGACCGTGGCCGCCAGCTGGGGCGTCAGCAGCGGGTGGTCCATGATCTCGTAGCGGAAGTTGACGGTGCGGCGCCCGCCAAGGTTGAGCCCGACGCGCATGGGGATCATGTGCGCGTCGGCGCCCAGCACCGCCGCGACCCCGCACGCCCGGTCCTCCCGCAACGCGCCGATCTCTTCCACCGGCGTCGCGAGCTTCATGGAGGTGGCGTAGCTCGACAGCACCGTCGCGACGCTGGCCGACCAGAGTGGAAGGTCGACGGAGCCCAGGTTGAAGAGCGGGTGCCCGAACAGCAGGAGCTTCTTGCCCTGCGCATAGGTGATGGTGCCGGCGGCCGTCAGATCGAGATCGCCCTGCACGAGGTTGATCGCCACCATCCCGCCGGGCTCCAGAGGGCTCGCCTGCGCGTTGCCGTCCGGCGCGAGAGCCGGGGCGGCCAGGAACTGGACCGGCAGGCCTTCCCAAAGCGACCTGGTCTGCGGCCCCAGAGGCGCGCCCGACACAGGCAGAGGAAGCTCGTTGGGTTCCGGCGCGCCCAGGATCGCCGACAGCGGGATCATCTCGCCCTGCATCGCCGACTTGATGACGATGGGAGGCCCGAGCTTCGGCAACACCAGCGGCGTGCCTTTGCCGGGCTGTTCCGGCACATCCTTCAACTGGTCGAGCATCTCCTGGATGGGCGTGATGCCGCCGACCGGGTCCTTCTCGAACGCGAACCCGCTGGAGAGCGCCCCCACCAGCTTGCCGTCCACGTAACATGGGCTCCCGCTCATGCCCGCGATGATGCCGGACTCCGCCAGAGGGCCGCCGCTGCACTTGACGATGATCCGCGATCCGCCCGGCGTCGCGTTCCGCTGCACGCCGAGCACCTCGAACTCGAAGCGCTCGATCTTCCCGCCCTGGAAGACGGTCTTGCCGTAGCCCTTCATCCCCGCGCGGACCTCGCTGAGCGGCATGAGGCTTTGGGCGAAGAGCGGCGCCGCCAGGAGCAGGATGGGAACGAGTGTTCGGCGACGCGGCATCAGGGATTCCCCGGGTTCAGGGAAGCCTAGCAGCTTGAGGGCTTACGAGGGCTTCATAGGCGCCCGTGTGACGGCGTTCTGACCGGAAGTTAACGACTTTGTGCTTGGTATATTACTAAGCACTCTGCACTCTGATTCCCGGAGGAACCTTCCATGAGAATGAGGCATTTAAAGGGCTCAGCCCTGGTGGCCCTGCTGGTCGCAGCCGCCCCCCTCGCCGCCCAGGGCGTCAGCGTCCAGTTGTCTGGTCTCGTGTCGGATAACCAGGGCCAGCCCCTGAGCCAGGCCACCATCACGATCCGCAACGATGAAACTGGCTACACGCGCGTCGTGCTGACGGCTGAGAACGGCCGCTACCTCGCGGTGAACCTGCCCACCGGGCCTTACAGCGTCACCGTCACGAAATCGGGCTACCAGACCGCCAACAACCAGAAGATCACCCTGAACCTGGGCGACGCGGCCCCGCTCAATGTGAAGCTGGCCCCCGAGGCCGCCGCCACGGTGGAGATCGTCGCGGCCCCCGCGTCCATCGACAGCGAGCGCGCCACCCAGGCCACCATCATCAACCCCGACGCCCTGCAGAACCTGCCCGCCTTCAACCGCTCCTTCACGAGCCTCGCGACGACCGCTCCCCAGGTGGTGGTGGATTCTCAGCGCGGCAACCTGGCCATCGCCGGCCAGCGCGGCGTGAACACCGCCATCCAGATCGACGGCGGCGATGTGGACGAGCCCTTCTTTGGCGGCGCCACGGGCGCGGCGGAAGGCGCCACCCCCTTCACCATCAGCCTTGAGGTCATCAAGGAATA
>DATJFC010000079.1:0-2993 GCA_035495995.1 Holophagaceae bacterium | reverse complement strand
GCGGATCTCCGCGTCGAAGATCTCCGCGCCGCCGCCGGGGCAGCTCTCCAGGCCCGCGGCCACGCAGCGGTCCAGGAACGCTTCCACGCTGAGGCCGCTGTTCTTGGCGTAGTAGCCCATCTCAACCATGGTGAAGACCTTGAGGTGGATGTCCGGGAAGGCCGCCTTGAGCTTGCGGAAGAGGTCCTCGAAGTACTCGATCTTCAGCTTCGGGTAATGCCCGGCCACCATGTGCAGCTCGCGCACGCCGCGGTTCTTCGGGTCCGAGAGGTCCTTCACGATGTCCTCGGCGCTGAGGACATAGGCGCGCGGGTCCCCGGGCTTGGCCTGGAAGGCGCAGAACTGGCACTGGGTGTAGCAGATGTTCGTGTAGCTGAGGCGCCGGCTCTGCACGAAGTAGGTCTTGAGGCCGTGGCGCTTCAGCCGCTGGTGGTGGGCCATGGCGCCGAGGCCCACGAGATCGTGCGTGGCGTAGAGCGCGAGGCCGTCCTCGAAGGAGAGCCGCTCTTCCGCCAGGACTTTCCGGGCGACGGGGCGGAGGGCTTCATCCGTGATGTAGCGGTCGAGGGGAAGGGCGAGGCCGGGCATGGCAGCTCCTGGTCCCATTCTACCGGCCCGCTCCCCGCGCCCGCATCGGCTGGATCCCTTTGGCGTGGATGCCTTTATAGTGGAGGCTCGACCGCACAGGACGCCCATGATCCTCCAGGACTGGTGGTACACGACCCTGCTCGACCTGCCGTACCCCTTCCAGAAGCCGCTCTGCGAGCACATCGAGGCGGACGCGCTCGTGGTGGGCGGCGGCGCGGCTGGCCTGGCGGCGGCGCTGAGGCTTTCCGAGACGCCGGGCAAGCGCGTCGTGCTCATCGACCGCAACATCTGCGGCGGCAGCTCCACGGGGCGCAGCGCGGGCTTCCTCACGCCGGACAGCGAGCTGGAATTGAGCCAGCTCGTCCGGCGGTATGGCGCGGCGGGAGCCAAGGACACCTGGGAGTGCGCGGTGCGCGGCATCGAGCGCATGGTGTCCGTCGTCAAGGAGCACGGCCTCGACTGCGACCTCCAAGTGCAGGACAGCCTCTTCGTCGGCAATGACGCGGGCGGATGGAAGGACGCGCTCGAAGAGGTGGAGGCGCGCAAGCTGCTGGGCTACGAGCAGACGGTCATCCCGGCCGCGGACATCCCGAAGGTGCTGGGCTCGGACCAGTACGCCGGCGCCATCCGGTATCCGGGCACCTACGGCATCAACGCGCTCCGCTACGCCCAGGGCGCGAAGAATGCGCTGCTCGGGCGCGGCGTGCGCATCTACGAAGCCACTGAGGCGCTCACGCTGAAGGACCACACCGTGACGACCCACAAGGGTTCCATCACGGCGGACCAGATCATCTTCTGCATCGACAAGCCCGCCGAACGGATCTGCTCCTACGAGCCGGAGGTCTACCACGCTCAGACCTTCCTCTGCATCAGCGAGCCGCTGGAAGGCGAAGAGGCCGCGCGCCTCTTCCCGGACGGGCCGCTCCAATGCTGGGACTCGGATCTCGTCTACACCTACTGGCGCCTCACGGGGGACCAGCGGCTGTTGCTGGGCGGCGGGAGCATGCTGACGACCTTCGCGAAGGGCTACCGGGCGAAGCCCGATGTGATCGAGTCGGTGATCGCGCGGTTCAAAGAGAAGTTCCCTTACCTGGAGAACCTCAGCTTCATCCAGTACTGGCCCGGCCTCATCGACTGCACCCGGGACCTGATGCCCACCCTGGTGCGGGAGCCCGAGCGGCCCTGGGTCCACTGGGTGCTCGGCTGCGTGGGACTGCCCTGGGCCACCTTCTGCGGCGACTTCGCCGCGCGCCACGCCTTCGAGAGCGAGTGCCAGGACGACCACAGGTACTACAAGTACTTCGCCGAGGCCCGCGGCTTCCTCGTGCCCACCTGGCTGGAGCCCCTCATGGGCAAGCAGATGGTGTTCAGCCTGAACAACGCCTGGGCGAAGTATGCCCAGGTGGACAAAGGCAAGCGCGACACCTACCGGGCTGGCGAGTTCTGAAACGCCGAAGGGCCCCTCGCGGGGCCCTTCGGGCGCGAACCGGCCTGGCCGCTACTCGATGCTGATGGGGGCCTCGGTGGTGTAGTCGAGGGTGACGACTTCGCCCTCTTCCCAGCCGATGCGGTTCTCTTCCACTTCCCGGATGCCCACCTGGGACCAGAAGGAGGCGAGGCGCGGCGCGTCCTGGGGGGCGCCATGCTTGTCCACGGGGACGATGACTTCGACCTTCGGGTAGGCGCTCTTCTGGAGCTGCTCGCAACGCTTGCCGGAGATGACGGCGAAGCGGTACTTGTTCCCGATTTCCTCAGGCACATGCACGATGGTGCGCTGGATCACGGACCCTCCTAGGACCCGTTAGGATAGCACCGAAGTGCCTGATTCCCAAAGGATCAAGCTAGGATGTTGGGTCCGGAGGAGTCCCCCATGGAGCGCGGCAAGCTCTGGCGCACGGCCTACAAGACCACGCTGGCCCTCCTGGAGCGGAACCTGGAAGGTCTCACCGACGAGCTGGCGGCCCGGCGGCCGGGCCCCACGGCGGCGAGCCCGGCCTGGCTCCTGGCCCATGTCTACATGACCCGGAAGCTGATCCTGAAGCTGCTGGACATGCCCCAGGCGAAGGAGGAGGACCTGGGCACGGATGGGTTCCGGGGCAGCGACGGGGAGACGGTCCATGTGCCCTTCTCGGAACTCGTGAAGCGGTTCCGGGCGACGGACGGGCTGATGAAGCAGGCCTTCATGGGAGTGTCCGACTGGGACCGCCCCGCGAAGAACCCGGGCACTGGCCAGGATCAGCCCCTGGAGGGGGTCATCGCCTTCCTCCACATGCATGAGAGCTACCACATCGGCCAGATCGCCCTCGCGCGCAAGCTGCTGGGGCTGCCGGGCGTGATGTGATGAGGCTCATCCTGGGCATTCCTGGCGGCATCGCGGCCTACAAGGCGGCGGATCTGGCGCGCCT
>DATJFC010000078.1:0-4302 GCA_035495995.1 Holophagaceae bacterium | reverse complement strand
TCGGCGGTTCGAGCCCGTCATCGCCCACCAGTTCCGCTGGTGTTGAAAACCTGGGGTTGTAGCTCAGTCGGTTAGAGTGCCAGCCTGTCACGCTGGAAGTCGCGGGTTCGAGCCCCGACAACCCCGCCAAAACGCACCCTCACGGGTGCGTTTTTTTATGCGGGTTGACGGGGCTCGGACCCGCGAGTGGGAAGACGCCAGCGTCAGCGGAGGCAGTCCGATGGACTGCCGGAGTAGCTGGCGGCGTACCGGTGGACTTCGCCGCAGGCGAAGGACACGGTTCGAGCCCCGTCAACCCCGCCCATCCGTGTGGGACGGCGTGACATTCGGACATCCGACGCGAAGGGCGAAGCCCGAGCCATCCGCCCCAATCCCCATGCGACACTGATCTCCTCATGAAACTCCCTCGCGTCGCCCTCTGTGGCCGCCCCAACGTGGGCAAGTCCACCCTCTTCAACCGGCTCACCCGCAGCCGGGCGGCGCTGGTCCACGACCTGCCGGGCATGACCCGCGACCGCAGCTACGGCCTCGTCACCCTCTTCAACGACGAAGACGCCCCTTCCGAAGTCTTCGAGCTCGTGGACACCGGCGGCCTCGACTTCGAAGGCGACGACGTCATCACCTCGGGCATCACCCGCATGGCCGAGCGCGCCCTCGCGGAATCCCACGTGGTCATCTTCCTCGTGGACGGCCACGACGGCTGCACGACGGGCGACGAGGAGATCGCGCTGCGCCTCCAGCGCATGGGCAAGCCCGTCATCCTCGCCGTGAACAAGTCGGACGGCATGAAGGGCGGCGCGCCGGACGCGGCCTTCTACGCGCTCGGCTTCGAGCCCATGGTGGTCATCTCCTCCGCCCACGGCCGCGGCATCCCCGAATTGCTGGACGAGGCGAAGGCGCGCCTGCCCTTCCACCTCACGCCGGAGGAGGCCGCCGTCCCGGAGGCCGACACCGAGCTGCGCTTCGCCTTCATCGGCCGCCCCAACGTGGGCAAGAGCAGCCTCGCCAACCGGCTGCTCGGCTACGAGCGCAGCCTCGTGAGCGAGATCGCGGGCACCACGCGCGACACGGTGGACACGGTCTTCCACTACAACGACCGCGACTTCCGCCTCATCGACACCGCGGGCATCCGCCGCAAAGGCAAGACGAACGAGGGCGCCGAGATCCTCTCCATCCTGAAAGCGAAGCAGGCGATGGCCCGGGCCGACGTGAGCCTCATGGTGCTGGATGCTGTCGAAGGCGTCACGCACCAGGACGCCGTCATCGCGGGCTACGCGCAGGAGGCCGGCGCCGCCGTCATCCTCGTCCTCAACAAGTGGGACCTCGTGGAGAAGGACACCTACACCGCGCTGGATGTGGAGGCGAAGATCCGCTACGACCTGGGCTTCCTCCAGCACGCGCCCATGGTGTTCGTCTCCGCGCTCACGGGCCAGCGCGTGCCCAAGCTCTTCGAGTTCATCGAGGAAGTCGCCGAGTGCCACGCCAAGCGCATCCCGACGGGCGAGCTGAACCGCTTCCTGCGCGAGGCGGTCGGCGCCTTCTCTCCCGCCGCCACCGAAGGCAAGCTGCCCAAGCTCTTCTTCATGACCCAGGTGGGCGTGCGCCCGCCCACCTTCGTCATCAAGGCCAACACCGACCGCGGCCTCCACTTCAGCTACATGCGCTACCTGGAGAACCGCCTGCGCGACCAGTTCGGATTCAAGGGCACGCCCCTGCGCTTGAGCGTGCAGAAGAAGGGCAAGGGCGAGGAGGGCGGCGAAGCCGCGCCGGTGCGCCGCATCATGGATGTGGGCGAAGGCCTGAAGCCGGGGCGGAAAGCCGCTTCCAAGCGACCCGGGCAGGATGCGAAGCGCCTCCACGCGCCCAGAAAAAAACGCTGACTGACAGGACCTGAACAATTCCAACAGTCCCAGAATCAGTCCTGAACAAAACTTAACAATTCTTAATTCGGCTTCACGGAAGGCATTGGGAATCCTTAGTCCAAGATTCCCGCTCTTTTACTAGCACCGCTGCTTCCTTGGGGCTTCCGGCCTCCGAGGCCGGAGCGTGTGCGACCCCTCCCCTTCCATTTATCGAGGTGCCTCATGGCTCTTCGCATGGGCTCTGCCCTGCTGCCCGCCCTTTCGCTCTCTCTGGCCGCCGCCGTACCCGGCCAGTTCTCCTCCGAGGCCGTCACCGCCCTTAAGCGCCAGGAGCCCCAGCGCGTCGAGGCCTCCCAGGCCGCGCTCATGAACCTGCGCGGCGCCATCGGCCTGAACGAAGAGAACGCTTTCGTCGCCGGCCGCGCGCTCACCGACGAGTTCGGCCAGACGCACACGCGCTTCACGCAGATGTACCAGGGCGTGAAAGTCTACGGCGGCGAGATGATCGCCCACATGGACGCCCGCGGCCGCATGCTGGCCCCCACGGACGCGGCGATGCGCAACATCCGCCTCAATGTCCAGCCTTCCCTCCAGGCCGGCGAGGCGATCGCTGTCGCGAACCGCGAACTGGCCCCCAAGGGCCCCTACGCCACCGCCCCGAAGGCCGAGCTGGTGATCTTCCCCATCACGACCCAGGTCAAGGTCGGCAAGGGCGAAGGCGCGCTCTCCTACAGCGACGAAGTGGTGCGCTACGCCCTCGCCTACCATGTCCACACCGAGCTGGAGAACGGCACCGGCGAGACCGCCCACACCGACTTCATGATCGACGCCCACACCGGCGGCCTCATCCAGAAGTGGTCCACCCTTGAGACCGCCGCCGCCACCGGCACCGGCACCTCCCAGTACTCCGGCACGGTGTCCATCAACACCAACACGGTTTCCGGCGGCTACGAGATGCGCGACACCGTGCGCGGCATGAACTTCGACACCCGCAACCTGAACCACGCGACCAGCGGCAACGGCACCACCTACACCGACGCCGACAACGCATGGGGCGACGGCGCCAACTACGTCGAAGGGTCCTCCACCACCGCCGCCAACGGCGAAACCGCGGCCGTGGACGCGCACTACGGCGTGGGCCTCACCTACGACTACTACAAGAACATCCACAACCGGAACGGCATCGACGGCAGCGGCACCGCCACTTACAGCCGCGTCCACTACAGCAACAGCTACGACAACGCCTTCTGGTCCGACACCTGCTTCTGCATGACCTACGGCGACGGCGGCTCCTTCCTGACCCTGACCTCCATCGACGTCGCCGGCCACGAGATGAGCCACGGCGTCTGCGCCCGCACCGCGGGCCTCGGCTACAGCGGCGACGCGGGCGGCCTCAATGAAGGCAACTCCGACATCAACGGCACCATGGTCGAGTTCATGGCCCACGGCGGCGGCACCACCACCATCCCCGCCGCCAGCACCAGCATCCCCACCACCCACGTGTACTGGACGGGCAGCAGCACCACCACGCCCTCCACCAGCAAGGTCGTGCCCGCCGCGAACTACCTCATCGGCGAGCAGCTGGCCACCGCCAGCTACACCCACCCGCTGCGCTTCATGTACAAGCCCAGCCTGGACGGCGCGTCGTTGAACTCCTGGGCCAAGTCCACCTCGCGCAAGGACCCCCACTACACCTCTGGCGTCGCCAACCACTTCTTCTTCCTGCTGGCCCACGGCAGCCAGATCGACACTTTCTCTGACGGCATCCAGTCCCCCATGGCGAACGGCATCACGAGCGTGACCGGCATCGGCAACGACCACGCCGCGCGCATCTGGTACCGCGCCCTCTCCACCTACTTCACCTCCACCGAGACCTACGCCAAGGCCCGCACGGCCACGCTGCAGGCCGCCGCGGATCTCTACGGCACCGGATCCACCGAGTACGCTTCGGTCGGCAAGGCCTGGACGGCCGTGAATGTGAACTGATCCCGCACGCTTCACAGAACAGGAAGAGGCCCCGGGAAACCGGGGCTTCTTCCTGTTCGCTTGTGCGCGGGAAGGCGCGAGGCCTCTCCGCTCTGAGCACGGATGAACCCGGAAGTCTTCGAAGTCGCGCGAGACGGGGAGAAGATTTTGGCAAAAACCCGTGACGCATTCACCGAGGCCCTCCATCTCGATCACAAGAAACCCGCGCCGGATCAGGCCCGGATCAGCTTACATTTTCTTAATACTTGATTTAATGAGACTTAATTTCGCTTAACGGATCGCCTCGGAGAGTCTTGAATTCGATTTCCCGGTCTTTCCAACTCCAAAGTCGGCTCGTGGGTGCGGAAGTGTGCCCTAGGGCCATACCACCCCCAAACCCTTCACACGGAGGTTGCCTTGGCGACCCGAACCCGTCTGTCCCTCTCCACGCTGTCCGCGCTGCTCGTCGCCGCGC
>DATJFC010000077.1:0-2564 GCA_035495995.1 Holophagaceae bacterium | reverse complement strand
CCCAGAGCAGCGAATGGTGCGCGAAGTAGACGCTGTCCTCCGGCGCCAGCTTGAAGTCGGCCACGGGGACATAAGCGCCTTCGATCTGGCAGAAGGAATTCCCGAACTGGAGCTTGGCCATGTCCTTCCGGCCGGGCAGTTCGGTCCATCCGGATTCGGTGACGACGGTCTTGCGCACGTCGATGGAGATCCCGCAGCCGGGGCAGCTCAGCTGCGTGCCATCGCTGACGCAGGCGCACCAGGGGCAGGTGTAGGCGCGGACGGGGCCGGGACCGGTCATGTCCTCCCCCTATTCCGTCGTGTGATGCACGTACATGGACTGGATGCCGATGCGGCCGGGCCCCGTCATGCGCGCCAGGTTCATGCTCGTGCCGCCCAGGAACCCTTTCGTGAGCTGGACGGCCTGGACGTCCATCGCCACGGAGGCGTCCTTGTAGAGGAAGGCGCCGGGCTCCACGAGGATGCTCTCGCCCTGTTTCAGCGTCCGCTCCATGACATTGCCATAGCCGTGCAGGAGAAGCAGGCCTGGCTCGTTGCCCGTCACGAAGCGGTCCATGAACATGCCCTGGCCGCCGAAGAGGATGTTGCGGAGCCCCTTGATGCGCACGTACGAGTAGTTGATGTGGTGGGAGGCCAGCAGGAACGCGTGCTCTCGCACATCCAGCTCCATGCCGGGGTGGAGCGGCAGCACCACCAGCTCTCCGGTGGCGTCGCGGGAGAAGGCCACGCGGCCAGGGCCGTTCGCCACGCTGATGATGAAGGGCATGCCGGCCAGCGCGCGCTTCATCCCGCCTTGCAGCGGCAGCGTGGACATGGCGGTGCCCTCATCCTTCCAGAGCAGCACGTGGTGCTCGAAGAAGACCGAATCGCCGCGCCCCAGGTTGATCTCGGCCACGGGGACGACGTCCCCCTCCACCTGGCAGGTGCTGGCGCCGAAATGGATCTCGGTCATGTCCTTGATCCGCGGCGCCTCCTTCCACCCCGATTCGCTGACGAGGTTGGCGAGGTCGAGCGGCGCGCCGCAGGAGCGGCAGCTGAGCGAAGTGGGCTCGCTCATGCCCTGGCACCATTGGCACTGGATGCGCTGCAGCGGCGCCCCTGGGGCGGCCTCGCCTCCCGCTAAAGCCGTCCCGTCCGCGGAACAGAACCTCGCGTCAGTTTCGACCGCCACTCGTCCGCACGCGGAGCATCGTTTCATCGGGAACTCCTGGCATGTCGCACGGGGCTCCGCCCATTCAAGACCCCGGCGGCGCGTGGGTCAAGACCAGCCACGCACGCACCCCCGCGTGCCTGCTTGACGGCGCCAGGAAGGCGATCAAGCTTGGGTCTGACCCAATAAAGGAGTTGAAACATGTTCAACAGATTGCTCAAGACCACGGACGATTCCGCGATTCTCATCGTGAGGCTCGTGCTCGGCGTCGTCTTCTTCGCCCACGGCGCGCAGAAGATGCTGGGCTGGTTCGGCGGCTACGGCTTCCACGGCACCATGGGCTTCTTCACGAACGCCATGCACATCCCCGCGGCCTTCGCCTTCCTTGCCATCGCCGCGGAATTCTTCGGCGCCCTCGGGCTCATCACGGGCCTGCTGGGCCGCGTCGCCGCCTTCGGCATCTTCTGCACCATGGCCGTCGCGGTCTACATGGTCCACGCCCATGTGGGCTTCTTCATGAACTGGAACGGCGTGACCCCGCCGGCTGAAGGCTACGAGTACCACCTCCTCGCCATGGCGATGGCCCTCGCCGTGATGATCAAGGGCTCCGGCGCCTTCTCCCTGGACCGGATGATCGCGAAGGATTAAGGGGTCGTCGCTATCATCTCCAGATGATCGGACGACTGCGCGGCACGCTGCTCGAGAAGACGCTCTCCCACGCCCTCGTGGAATGCGGGGGCGTGGGATACGAGTGCGCCATCTCGCTCACCACCTACGGCCTCCTGCCCGAGCCGGGCAAGGAGGCCCTCCTCTTCGTGGAGACGCTGCTCCGCGAGAACGAGCTGTCCCTCCTCGGCTTCTCCAGCGGGACGGAGCGGAGCCTCTACCGCCTGCTCGTGAAGGTGGACGGCATCGGCCCCAAACTGGCGCTCGCGGCCCTGGGCGCGATGGGCCCGGAGGACCTCGTGGCCGCCATCCGGTCCCGCGATGTGAAGGCCCTGACGCGCATTCCCGGCGTCGGCAAGAAGACCGCCGAGAAGATGTGCTTCGAGCTGAGCGAGAAGCTGGGCGGTCTCGGCGGCCTCGAAGGCCTGGGCAAGCCGGCTTCGCCCGCGGACGCCTGGGAGGCGGATCTGCGCTCGGCGCTGCTGAATCTCGGATTCAAGGAAGATGCCGTCGCGCCGGCCGTCGCCGAGCTCCGGGCCGACAAGCCGGACATGGCCGAGGCCGTCCGCCGCGCGCTCAAGGCGCTGCGCAAATGAGCGTCCGAATCCTCGCCACGAGCCCGCTCGTGGGGCCCTCCTTGCAGGAGCTGGGCGCCCGCTTTCCGGAGCTGCGCGTCGCGGCTTTCCGGTCCCCCGCATGGAACGAGGCGCTGGCGGGGGCCGAAGCGCTCGTCGTGCTGCTGTCGGAG
>DATJFC010000076.1:0-2212 GCA_035495995.1 Holophagaceae bacterium | reverse complement strand
CTCGTCCTCATGCGCACCTTCATCGACCTGCGCTTCCAGGCCATCGCGGACCCGGCCAAGCCCGGCCTGCGGTTCCTGGGGGAGAAGGATCCCGAGCACGCGCTCCACTTCAAGGAGCTGGGCTCCCTGCTCCCGGAGGCGAAGTTCCTCCACATCATCCGCGACGGGCGCGGCGTGTTCATCTCGGCCTGGCACCACAACGTGCGGTCGAAGTACGAGCATCTGAAGGACCACGGCTTCGACGATTTCCTCGAGGTGACGGCGAAGGAATGGTCCGAACGCGTGCGCCGCGCGCGCGAAGGCGCGAAGCTGCTCGGCGGCCGCTACTTCGAAGTGCGCTACGAGGACCTCGTGGCGGACCCCTCCGCCTGGATGGCGCGGATCCTCGGTTTCCTCGGCGCGGAGAGCGGCGAAAGCACGGTCCGCGCCTGCGTGGAGGCGGCCTCCTTCGAGAAACTCAGCCAGGGCCGCAAGGCGGGCCAGGAGGACGCCGGTTCCTTCTTCCGCAAAGGCGACCCGGACGACTGGCGCAGCCGCCTTTCCGCGGCGCAGATCCGCCGATTCGACGCGCTTTCAAGCGGCCTGCTCGCGGAGCTCGGCTACCAGCCTTGAAACGGCAGCGGCCCCGAAGGGCCGCATGCGGTGAGGAGGCCTCGCGGCCGGGTCAGAATCCGTGGCCGCCCGGATGGCTGGCGGCCTGGATGCGGATGAGGCTGGCGTCCAGCGTGGCCTGCGCTTCGGCCAGGTCATGGTCGGTCTGGGCCTCCTTCAGCAGCTTGAGGGCGTGCTGCTTGTCGGCCTCGGCCTTGGAAAGGTCGATCATGTCCACGGTCTCGCTTTCGCGGGCCAGGATGACCACCTGCCCCGGCCCCACCTCGGCGAAGCCGCCGAAGACCGTCAGCCAGTGCCGCTGGCCGTCCTGGACGAAGTAGACCAGGCCGTTGCCCATGGGCGTCATCACCGGCGTGTGGCCGGGCAGGATGCCGTAGTAGCCGTCGGCGCCGGGGAACTGGACCTCGGACACCTGCGCCGAGAAGACCCGGCGCTGGGGCGTGATCACTTCAAGCAGGATGGAATCGGCCATGGGCTCTGATCCTTAGACGGAAGCGGCCATCTTCTCGGCCTTCTCGACGGCCTCCTCGATGGTGCCGACGAGGTAGAAGGCCTGCTCGGGCAGGTGGTCCCACTTGCCTTCGCAGATCTCCTTGAAGCCCTTGATGGAATCCGCGAGCTTCACGTACTTGCCCGCCATGCCCGTGAACTGCTCGGCCACGAAGAAGGGCTGGGAGAGGAAGCGCTGGATCTTGCGGGCGCGGGCCACGACGAGCTTGTCGTCGTCCGAAAGCTCGTCCATGCCCAGGATGGCGATGATGTCCTGGAGCTCCTTGTACTTCTGGAGGATGGACTTCACGCGCATGGCCACGCCGTAGTGCTCTTCGCCGAGGACGCGGGGATCCAGCAGGCGGGAGGTGGAGGCCAGGGGGTCCACGGCCGGGTAGATGCCCAGCGCGGCGATCTCGCGGCTCAGGTTGGTGGTGGCGTCCAGGTGGGCGAAGGTCGTGGCCGGCGCGGGATCGGTGTAGTCGTCCGCGGGCACGTACACGGCCTGCACGGAGGTGATGGAGCCCTTCTTGGTGGAAGTGATGCGCTCCTGCAGGCCGCCCATCTCGGTGGCCAGCGTCGGCTGGTAGCCCACGGCGGAGGGCATGCGGCCCAGCAGCGCGGACACCTCGGCGCCGGCCTGGGTGAACCGGAAGATGTTGTCCACGAAGAGCAGCACGTCCTTCCCCTCCACGTCGCGGAAGTACTCGGCGACGGTGAGGCCGGTGAGGGCCACGCGGGCGCGGGCTCCGGGCGGCTCGGTCATCTGGCCGTAGATCAGCGCCACCTTCGACTTGCTCAGGTCTTCCTTGTCGATGACGCCGCTGTCCATCATCTCGTGCCAGAGGTCGTTGCCCTCGCGGGTGCGCTCGCCGACGCCCGCGAACACGGAGTAGCCGCCGTGGCCCTTGGCGATGTTGTTGATGAGCTCCATGATCAGCACGGTCTTGCCCACGCCGGCGCCGCCGAAGAGGCCGGTCTTGCCGCCCTTCGCGTAGGGCTCGAGGAGGTCGATGACCTTGATGCCGGTCTCGAACGACTCGATGGTCGTCGACTGGTCGGTGAACGGCGGGGCGGCGCGGTGGATCGGGTCGCGACGCTCGGCCTTGAC